>JAEXSY010000096.1 GCA_023440105.1 Bacillota bacterium | reverse complement strand
TCTGAAGATTTAAAAGCTTCATGTGCTCTAGGTAGTCATGCATAAGTGGATAGATATTTAGATTATAAGTAGCAGAAGCAAAAACTAAATGACTGTATTTGAAGGAGTCAGCTATAAGCTCTGAACCATCAGTAGAGGATACGTCATGGACAGCTACATTAGTAAGTCCCTTATCACAGAGTATAGTGGCTAGCTCTAAAGCAGTGCTCTCAGTATTTCCATACATAGAGGCATAGGCAATCATAACCCCATTAACTTCTGGTTCATATCTGCTCCATTTGTCATACTTATCTATGAAGTAATCTAAATTGCTGCGCCATACAGGTCCATGGAGGGCACAGATCATCTTTATAGGCAATTCGCTAGCTTTCTTAAGAAGCGTCTGTACAAAAGGACCATATTTTCCAACTATGTTTGTATAATATCTTCTAGCATCATCTAGCCAATCTCTATCAAAATCCATCTCATCATTGAAGAGCTTTCCGTTCAGTGCTCCAAAGGTTCCGAAGGCATCAGCGGAGAAAAGTATACCATTTGTTTCATCAAAGGTAACCATGACCTCAGGCCAGTGTACCATAGGTGCTTCAATAAAGGTTACTGTATGCTTTCCGAAGTTTCTCTTGTCCCCTTCCTTTACCTGCTCGAAACGGTCTCCTGAGTCATAACCAAACTGATTCATAAGCATATAAGCTTTTTCAGTAGCGATTACTTTACATTCAGGATATCTCAATAGTACTTCCTCTAAGGAAGCACTGTGGTCAGGCTCCATGTGGTGAACTACAACATAATCTAGAGTTCTTCCTTGAAGTACAGTAGTAATATTTTCTAAGAACTGTCTGCAATAGCACCAGTCTACAGTATCAAATAGAACTGTTTTTTCATCCATTAATAGATATGAATTATAGGATACACCCTTAGGAACAGGGTGCATATTTTCAAATAGGGTAATGCGGTGGTCATCTACACCTACATAATAAACATCATCAACAACTTTTCTTACATAACTCATTACAACATCCTCCTTAGAATACTATTCTTACGGTTACTAATTATTCTTTATAAGGATATGAAATTATCCTTCTTGTCTCCACAATCTGGACACATCCATTCTGCTGGTACATCCTTAAATTGTGTTCCAGGTGCAACATCTCCGTCTACATCGCCTTTTTCTGGTATGTATTCATATCCACACCCACAGCATAGATATCTACCCTTAGGAGCTGCTTTAATTTCAACAACAGCCTTACGAGCCATTTTCTTTGCTGGAGGAGCTGGCTTTTTAGGTTCTCCATTATCTAGTGCTTTTGTAAGAAGAGGAAGGATTTCTTCAATGTCTCCTACGATACCATAATCAGCATTCTTAAATATAGGAGCATTTGGATTATTATTTATTGCTACTATTGTTGTAGCATTGATAATACCCTTTAGATGCTGTCCTGCACCAGATATACCGCAGGCAAAATATAGATTACCATTGAATTTCTGTCCTGACATTCCTACATAACGATCAATTGGAAGATACTTAAGGGTTTCTGCTACAGGTCTTGAGGAGCCAACAGCAGCACCTGCTTGATAAGCTAGATCTTCTATAAGCTTCATATTGCTCTTAGGTCCTATTCCTACACCTGCACTGACAACTCTATCAGCCTGAGTAATTGGTGTATCAGCAGGTATTCCTACGGTAAAGTCATAGCCATCCTTCTTTAAGGCTTCTACCAGTTGGTTAACCCTTTCTTCTGGAGAACCATCTTTCAGAATCATCTTCTTACGGTTTCCGGTTACAGGAAGCTTAGGTCCCTTTTTAACAGGAGTATCGGATTTTGTTATCTTGCCTAATATATGGGAAGCGATAACTACGTTTTGTATTTCGTTGGTACCCTCATAAATAGTGGTTATTTTGGCGTCACGATAATGACGTTCTACTTCCATTCCTTTAAGATAACCACTTCCTCCATGGATTTGCAGTGCATCATTTACTACCTCAAGGCAGATGTCTGAAGCATATTTCTTAGCCATGGCTGATTCCATTCCATAAGGCTCATGGTTTTCTTTTAAATCAGCAGCACTATAAACTAGAAGACGGGCTGCTCTAAGCTTTGTAGCCATTTCTGCTAGCTTAAAGGAAATAGCCTGAAGAGCTCCTATAGGATGTCCAAACTGCTCTCTTTCCTTAGCGTACTCAACAGCGGCTTCAAAAGCACCCTGAGCTATTCCTAGAGCTTGAGCTGCTATACCTATACGACCACCATCTAAAGTATTCATTGCGATTTTAAAGCCTTGTCCTTCTTTACCTAATAGGTTTTCCTTAGGTACCTTTACATTGTTAAATAGAAGCTGTGCAGTAGAGGAGGAACGGATACCTAGCTTATCATAGTGATCTCCAAAGGTGAAGCCTTCCCAGCCCTTCTCTACGATAAAGGCACTTATTCCTCTTGTGCCAATTCCTGGCTGTGTAACAGCAAAGATTACGTAGGTATCAGCATAAGGAGCATTGGTTATAAAGATTTTTTCACCATTTAGTATGTAATGGTCGCCTTCAAGTACTGCGGTTGTTTCGGTGCCACCAGCATCACTACCGGCATTGGGTTCTGTAAGTCCAAAGGCACCGATTTTCTCCCCTTTTGCCAGAGGAACTAGATATTTCATTTTTTGCTCTTCAGTACCAAAAGCATATATAGGATAAGACCCTAATGAAACATGAGCTGAAAGAATTACTCCAGTACCCCCATCTACTCTGGAAAGTTCTTCTACTGCTATGGCATAACTTAAGGCATCAAGGCCGGCTCCGCCATATTTCTTTGCATAAGGGATACCCATAAAACCAAGCTTTCCAAATTCAGCTATTTGCTTTTCAGGGAACTTGTTTTCTTTATCGAGCATAAAAGCTATAGGTTTGATTTCTCTTTCAACCCATTCTCTAATCTTCTGTCTTAGAGCTTCATGATTTTCTGTGGTTTTGTACAACATGTATATCTCCTCCTAATAATTAATATATATATATATATAAGCGGTGCAGAAGATGTCTTAGCTTGCATTTATTTTAAATAAAGCTTGCTGTATTATAAAAGGATTACATTAAGGACTTCACAATATTCATATTAAGATAATACATCTATGACAATTTATGGCAAATAATCCTTATATTAAAAGTAATATTATGATGAATACTAAATATTACTGTCTATGTAAATAAATCCTTATACTAATAATAATACTATTTATTATAAAAAAATGCAAAAAAAATTTAAAAAGATAATTAAAATAAAAAATGTTAAAAAAATTAATGAAAAAAATCACAAATACCTGTTATTTTTTTTATAAAAAACCTATAAAATTGTAAAGATACTTAATCTTGTTCTTGAATTTGTTAACTTTTTAATTGCTATTTTTTTAACGAAAAAATGCTTGATTTTTGTGAAAATGGTGGTAATATCATCTTATAAACAAATATTAAGCGAGGTATCTTTATGAGCCTCAGCGGGAGGAATTAAAATGGAAAATAAATTAGTAAAAGTAAATGTCAATCAGATGGTACGTTTGGCCATACTGATAGCGATTATTTTACTTATGTCCTATACCCCTCTTGGATATCTGAAGGTAGGTACTGTTGAAATTACCTTCATCATGATTCCTGTGGTTGTAGGAGCAGTAGTTATGGGTCCTAAAGCTGGAGCCTTTTTAGGAGGAGTTTTTGGATTTACCAGCTTCCTTCAATGCTTTGGATTCAGTGCCTTTGGTACTATACTTTTTGGCATAAATCCTTTTTTCACTTTTATTCTTTGTATGGTGCCTAGAGTTCTTATGGGATGGCTCAGCGGAGTAATATTTAAAAAGCTCCATTCTGTAGACAGAACCAATGTTGTTTCTTATGTGATTGCATGTATTTCAGGAGCTCTTCTAAACACAGTGCTTTTTGTAGGCTTCCTTTTAGCTTTATTTGGTAGGACAGACTTTATACAGGGCTTCGGAAGTAATCTATGGCTCATAATTGTTGCTATAGTAGGAATTAATGGGCTTATAGAAGCAGGTGTATGTGCTGCTGTAGGTACAGCTATATCTAAGGCTTTGGCTTTTTTAGTAGATAAAAAATAATTAGTTAAGATTATATAAGGTTTTAAGCTCAGGGAGATATTGATTTGTTCTCCTTGAGCTTTATTAATTCTTAAGAAAAAAATAAGATTAATCTCCATTGTTTATTAAGGAAGATGCCTTACAATATTACTGTAGAGATGATATACTTTATCATGGAATACTTAATAAGAAGACAATTAGATTTTAATTACAAATTATATTTTAAGAGGTATGGCGACTATGAAAGATCTTATCAAAAAGCATTCATTATTATTACCAGTGGCCATTTACGGCGTTATTTATATGTCCTGGTTTGCTCTTCTAGAAAGAAAAGTCCAGGCACCTGTTCATATTATTCATTCTTTTATTGATGACTATATTCCTTTTATAGAAATCTTTGTTGTGCCTTATTTTCTTTGGTTTGCCTTTGTGGCATTCTTCGGGATATATTTTTATTTTAAGGACAGAGATGATTTTAAGAAGCTTGCAATAAATCTAGCTTTTGGTATGACTGCATTTCTTATAATTTCTACCTTATTTCCCAATGGGCATAATTTGAGGCTGGAGGTTTTTCCTCGAAATAATATTTTTACTGATATGGTTAAGCATTTATATACTATAGATACCCCCACCAACATACTTCCCAGCATCCATGTTTATAATACTCTCTGTATATATCATGCTGTGAGGAATAGTGATTTATTTAAGAATAGAAGGATCTGGAGAGGCTTTACATCCCTATTATCTTGGTCCATTATTGCTTCCACGGTATTTTTAAAGCAGCATTCAATAATTGATGTTATCCTTGCCTTTGCCCTGGAGCTTCCTATGTACATGCTCCTTTATAAGGGACTGAGTCTTAAGCAGAGGTCTATTAAAAGAAAATCCCAGATAGAAACTCTTTAAAAAATTATTTTTATGAAAGAAGGTAAGGAAAGCACCATGAAAGAATATGATTATTTAATTGTAGGCAGCGGTTTATTTGGAGCTGTTTTTGCCCATGAGGCTAAAAAGGCTGGAAAGAAATGTATCGTTATAGATAGAAGGAATCACATTGGCGGGAATATTTATACAGAGGAAGTGGAAGGAATACAGGTTCATAAGTATGGAGCCCATATATTCCATACCAGCAATGATAGGATATGGAATTACATACAGCAGTTTGGTGAGTTTAATCGCTTTACTAATTCTCCTGTGGCTAGATACAAGGATGAGCTGTATAATCTCCCCTTTAATATGAATACCTTCAATAAGATGTGGGGAGTAATAACCCCAGAAGAGGCAGAAGCTAAGCTAGAAGAGCAGAGAAGAGAAGCAGGTATAGAGAAGCCTAAAAACCTCGAGGAGCAGGCTTTAAGCCTCATAGGTAGAGATGTTTATGAGAAGCTTATTAAAGGTTATACAGAAAAGCAGTGGGGAAGAAGGGCTACTGAGCTTCCTGCTTTTATAATAAAAAGGCTTCCTGTTAGATTAACCTATGATAATAACTATTTTAATGATAGTCACCAGGGGATTCCTAAGGAAGGCTATACTTCTCTCATAGAGAGGATGCTGGAGGGAATAGAAGTAAGACTTGATACAGATTTTCTTAAGAATCGAGAAGAATTAATGGAACTTGCCGATAAAATAATATATACAGGAATGATAGATGAATATTACGACTACTGCTATGGAGAGCTGGAGTATAGAAGCCTTCGTTTTGAGACAGAAGTTCTTGATATGAATAATTATCAGGGCAATGCCGTGGTAAATTATACAGAATATGAGGTTCCCTATACCAGGATTATTGAACATAAGCACTTTGCTTTTGGAACTCAACCAAAGACCGTTATAACCAGAGAATATCCTGATGACTGGAAAAGAGGGGATGAGCCCTATTACCCAGTTAATGATGAGAAAAATAATAATCTATATAAAAAGTATAAAGAGCTTTCTGAAAAAGAGGAAAGAGTAATCTTTGGAGGAAGACTTGGCTCATATAAATATTATGACATGCACAATGTAATTTATGAAGCTCTTCAATGTGCAAAAAAGGAGCTTGCTATCCAATAGTTTTAAGATGAATTTTATTAAAAAGAAATATAATCAAGGTAATCATAAGAGATAGAGAAGGAAATTAACATGATAAAAGATAAGCTACTAACCGTTGTAATACCCTGCTACAATTCAGCAGGATACATGAAAAATGCAATAGAATCAGCCTTAGGTCATGAAGAACTCGTAGAGATTATTATAGTTGATGATGGTTCCACTAAGGACAATACTTTGGAAATAGCTAAGGAATATGAAGCTAAATACCCAGGAGCTGTAAGGGCAATACACCAGGAAAACGGTGGTCATGGTGCTGCGGTGATGACTGGAGTAAAGAATGCTAAGGGAAGATATCTTAAGGTATTGGACAGCGATGACTGGCTGGATAAGGAAGGAATGGACAAGCTTCTTTCCTTTATGACCTCCTCCGTAGAAAAAGGAGATAATCTGGATCTTATAGTATGTAATTATGTATATGAAAAGCCTTCAGAGGGAAAGAGAAAGTCCATAGGCTATAAGAATGTAATGCCTGTAAATAAGATATTTACCTGGGAGGATCTTGGTAAATTCCGCTTGAGCCAGTACCTTCTTATGCATTCTGTTGTTTATAAAAGAGATGTGCTAATAGAATCTAAGGTGGAGCTTCCAAGAAAGACCTTTTATGTGGATAATATTTTTGTGTATCAACCACTACCCTATGTTAAGAGCATATATTACATGGACATAGACCTATATCACTATTTTGTAGGTCGTGAGGATCAGTCGGTAAATGAAAAGATAATGATTGGTAGAATAGACCAGCAGCTTAGAGTCACGGATATAATGACTTCAGCTCACAGGCTAAACACTATTAAAGAGCCAGCTCTAAAGAAATATATGACTCATTATTTATCCATGATGATGACCATATGCTCCACCCTCCTTATTAAGGAAGGATCAGAGGAAAGTGAAGAGAAGTACAACAAGCTCTGGAAGGACATTAAAACAAAATATCCAGAGGAGTATGCCATTATTAAAAAGGAATTCCTGGGCTGGGCCGTGGAAACAGACAGTAAGGCTTTTAAAAAGGTAATTATTCTTTGCTATGAGATAGCAAGAAGGATATATCATTTTAACTAGATAAATATAGCTATTATTAAGCTCCTAGAGACCAAGAGAATTTGGTTTCTAGGAGCCTTGTTATAAAAAATTTAAATCACTGTAACGAAATGATAAAATTAGCTATTAATAAGTAGAAACCATGAAAGGAGGTGGCGGTGATGTCGCCAATGGAAGAAGTATATAAAAGTTATTCTAAGGCGGTGTACCGCTATATTCTCTCCTTAACCCATAATGAAGAGTTAGCTGAGGAATTGACTCAAGAGACCTTTTATCAAGCTATAAAGAGCATTGATACCTTCGATGGCTCCTGCAAAATAACTACCTGGCTCTGCTCTATTGCTAAGAATCAGCTTTATAGCTACTACAGAAAGCATCCAGGTACAGAAGAGCTTGATGCTGATATTGCCAGCACTAATTCCCTTGAAGCTGAGGTCATGGCAAATATCAATCGGTTGGAGATACTAAAAAAGCTTCATTCCTTTCAGGAGCCCTTCCGTGAGGTCATGTATTTAAGATTATTTGGAGATCTATCCTTTCGTGAAATAGGTGAGGTGCTGGGAAGAACGGAAAACTGGGCAAGGGTAACCTATTATCGTGGAAAAGAAAAGCTTAAAAAGGAGATGGATATTGATGGATAACAAATTACCCTGTGAAATTATTCGTGATTTATTGCCCTCTTATGTAGATGAGCTTACTAGTGAGGTTACTAATAAAGCAATTGAAAATCATATAAGGGAATGTGACAGCTGTGCTTCAATGCTGGATAGAATGAGAGAGCCTGAGGAGAGAGAACAGCCTCAGGCAGCTGAAATTGATTATTTGAAAAAAACCAGGAAAAGATTTGGGCGTAATTCCATGCTCTGGGCTATAGCTGCTGTTATAGTAGTAGCTTTTGGATTTTTAATTCGTTTCTATTATATTGGCAGTGAGGTTTCTGCTTCTGTATTAAATTATGATGTTTCTGTTCAGGACAATACTATAGCTTTTAATGGAAATCTAATTGATAGTGGAAGCGGTTATTCCAGGCTTTCCTTTAAAGAGGAAGAGGGTATAGTTACTATTAAGGTATATACCTCTCCAAAAACATTTTTCAATGATAGAGGATTTAGCTCCAATTATACGGCAGAAGAGGAAATTAAAGAAGTTCGTATAGGCAATATGGTTATCTGGGATAACGGTGGGGAAATCAGTAGAGCTACGGCGTCACTATATGCTGCAAAGAATCCTTATGTGGGAGATATGGGTGGAAATAGTGAGGTAGCAGCTGCCTTAGGCATCTCTGATAAGATAGGAGGCTTTCTCAATGAGCTTCAAACAGATAGAGAGCCTTATGGATGGAAGTTGGTTTTAAGTGATAGGATAGCCTCAGAGAAGGAAGGTGCTTTAAGAGAAGCAATGACAGTGAATTCCTACGCAATCCTTGCTGTTATTGACAATCTAGGCTATGTTACCTGGGAATATAAAACCGACGCTGGAATAGAAACCTTAACTATCACAGAGGAGGAGGCAACCTCTTATCTAGGCCGTGATGTTAAGGAGTGCGCTGAAACACCTGCAGACCTTCAGGGGCTCATGGAGGGCTTAAGGCTTGATTAGGTTGTTTTTATATAAATAATGACTTATCATGAGATTAAAAGGGATGAAAAATTCTTTAAGAGAAAGAAGATGATAAAAGGTGAAGGATATTGAGAAATATGTTCAAAGCTATTTGTTTTCTCATCAGGATTTAAAGTACAGAGACTTTCAGTGCAAGCTTATGCCTACGGTTGATCCTGATACAGTGATTGGAGTGAGGACTCCAGAGCTTCGGAAGTTTTCTAAGGAGCTTGGTAAAATGCCAGAGGTAGCGGAGTTTCTTAAAAGTCTGCCTCACAAATATTACGAAGAGAACAACCTCCATGGTTTTTTAGTTGAGAATATGAAAGATTATGATATGTGTATTACTTCTGTGGACGAATTTCTTCCCTATGTGGATAACTGGGCTACCTGCGACCTAATGTCACCAAAGGTATTTAAAAAGCACCTTCCAGAGCTCCTAGAGAAAATTAATATATGGCTTGGCTCTGATAGGATCTACACCATACGCTTTGCCATTGAAATGCTCATGAGCTTTTACTTAGACAGTGAGTTCAAGCCAGAGTATCTAGACCTTGTAGCTAGTGTAAGATCTGAGGAATACTATGTGAATATGATGATAGCCTGGTACTTCGCCACAGCACTAGCCAAGCAATACGACGCTGCTCTGCCCTATATTGAAGAGCAGAGGTTGGACAAGTGGACACATAACAAGACTATTCAGAAGGCCATTGAGAGCTATCGAATCACTGAGGAGCAGAAGGCTTATTTGAGGACGAGGAAGAGGAAGTAGAGAAATACTTAATAGATATAAAACTAATAGATTTATTATATGACAAAAATTTTTTAGATACATATAATTGAAAATATACTATAATAAGGATAATATGTTTAGGTCATAAATAAAGTATGGTAAAAGATATGATATAATAGGAGGCCTGAAATGAATTGTCCATATTGTAACGAAGAAATGAAAATAGGCTATATACAGAGTGCAAGACCAATATTTTGGGGAGAAGAAAAACATAAATTATTTTTTTCTCCTCGAGGGAATGAGGAATTTACCATATCAGAAAGCTTCTGGGATTGTACTGCTGAGGCTTTTTACTGTGCACAGTGCGGAAAAGTAGTGATAGAAGTATAATTTTATATGAAAGTAAATTTAAGGGAGTCCTATGTGGACTCCCTTAGTTCTTTTTTTAAGATTACTTTAATTTATTCTACATCCTGAAGTGCATCGTAGCCTTCTTCTCCAGTTCGGATTTTTACTACATTCTCAACATCATACACAAATATCTTTCCATCGCCAATATGTCCCGTATATAGAACCTTTTTTGCAGTTTCAATAACACAGCGAACAGGAACCTTGCTGACTACTATATCAACCTGTATCTTCGGCAATCAATATCATCTATTGTATTTTCTATACTCTACTAGCTTTAAAGCAAGGAGCATCAAGAAGTATATTGGGAACATCAAAAGTAGTATGCTTGTGAAGTCCTTGAGCATAGTATGGGTAGTTCCAGAGGTCCCTGTAACCAGCAGGGAACCTATTATATAGGCAGCAGGGATGAGGGTTACTTTAAGAGCTATATTTTTTCCCTTGGGATGTTTTCTGAGAATAAGAGTAATAACAGAGCCTATAACCGTAAGGATTAAAGCTAAAAGGAAGTAGTAGTTTAAGGCTAGTCTTGGAAGGACAGCCATTCCTCCTCCATCAGGGAGGCCACTGCCATAAATCACTTGGGATCCATAGCTTACCCCTTCTGTTTCTGGTCCCTGATAGAATATTCCTCTTACAGGGGTATAGCCCTTTTCTCCGGGTCTGTTTATTATAAAGCTCTCTCCCACATCTTTCGGAAAGTATTCTCGTAAAAGAGTGGTCCAGAGGGTAATGTGATAATATGGGTCTTCATTAGACTCACTGCGTCCATCGGTAAAGGAATCTATCTCATAGCCTGCCACCTCAGGACTGAGAGTAGCCATCAGAGCTCCATTATCCAGTTTATTAATGGTGATCAGGTTCTCGCTATATGGGAGGAGTATAGGTGTAGTTAGATGGACATAGACTGCGAGCATAAAAATTATTGCAATAACCACTGAGCAGGCTATGGTGAGCAGCTTCTTATATTCAAGCTTCCTTCTTATGGCAAGGAGCGGTGCCTTATCCGATTCCTCTAAAAGGCCCTCAGAGTTGTTTGTAGAGGAGCCTAAAATGGTGCCAAGACCCTTTGAAGAATCTTCCGTGGAGTTTATAGGGGAGTTTAAATCCTTTAAGTAAGCCTGACACTTTGAACACTCCTTAAGGTGTTCTTCCACCAAGGTTTTACTATCCTCACTTAAAAGCTCCTCCTTATAAAGAGGGAGCATATCTTCTATAACACTACATGTAATTTTACTCATGATAATCCTCCATTTCTGATAGAATTTTTTTCTTAGCTCGGTGAAAGGTGACACAGGCCCAGTTTTCACTTTTTTCAAAGAGCTCTCCTATGGCTGAGAAGGATAACTCTCCAAAGATTCTTAAGGTGAAGACTTCCTTATAGGGCTCTGGCATCTTATGAAGGACTTGATGTATTCTGTAAGCTTCATTCTTGTCTATAAGCTTCTTTTCAATAGCTTTACTTTCGGAATAGACTTCCTCTGGAAGCTCGTCCATAAGATCTTCTCTTTTATGCTTCTTAAGGTAGGTATAATAGCAGTTCTTAGCTATTTCACAGAGCCATATTCTTATATCACACTCTCCTTTAAATGAGTCCAGAGCCTTTAAAGCCTTAAAAAAAGCTTCAGCAGTGACTTCTTCTGCTATTTCACTACTTCTAGATAGAGATCTGATATAAAGAAATACCACCTTAAAATATCTTTTGTATATATCCTCAAATTCGGTCATCCTTTCACCTCCTCACTTATTAGACTCTGAAGGATTAAAAACCTTACAGTTTTTTTATAATTTTTATTATACAGTATAAATAATAAATATATAGCTGAATAAAAAGGTTTTCATAGGATTATAAAGAAATATAATAAGGGATAATAGAAAAGCTTTGAAAAATAAGTATTAGATAGGGGTATTTATTTTATGATGAGTAAAAAGCTTACAGAAGAGAAAATTTTAGAGGCTCTCCTGGATCATCTTGAAGAAGGAGTACATATCGTAGACGGCGATGGGAAAACCCTTTATTACAATAAGACAATGGAAGCCATAGAGGGCTTTACTAGAGATAAGGTCCTTGGGAGAAGGATAACGGAGTACTTAAGGGATTTTACCAATGAAGAATCTACTATTATGAAGGCTCTTAGCACGGGAGATAAAATTGTTAATGTAATGCAGCGTTATGATAATAAGGATAGTAAAGAGATTACCACTATAAACACCACTGTTCCTATTAAGGATGGCGAAGAGGTTATAGGTGCTATTGAAATCTCCAAGGATTTCAGCCAGCTGAAGAAGCTCAATGAGACCATAAGCAGGCTGTATTCCAGTGAATATAGAAATGATGGCTCTGATGTCTTTGATGAGATTTATGGAGTTAGCAGCAAAATGATAAAGGCTAAGGAAAAGGCTAGGGTAGCAAGTATGTCCGATGCTTCTGTGCTTATTTATGGAGAGACAGGTACTGGTAAGGAGATTTTTTCTAAAAGCATACACTATGGAGGGAATAGGAAGTCGAAGCCTTTTATACCTATAAACTGTGCTGCTATTCCTTCAGCACTATTAGAGGGAATTCTCTTTGGAACGGAAAAGGGGTCTTTTACGGGAGCGGAAAAGAAAAAGGGACTCTTTGAGGCTGCCAATTATGGGACGCTTCTTTTGGACGAACTTAATTCCATGGAGCCTTATCTTCAATCAAAGCTTTTGCGGGTAATTGAGGATGGTTATGTGATGCCTCTGGGCAGCAATAAGCATATAAAGGTGGATGTGAGGATAATAGCAACCTTAAATGAAAGACCGGAGATACTTATTTCTGAAGGAAGGCTTAGAAAGGATTTATTTTATAGGCTCAGTGTCTTTACTATAAATATTCCTCCATTAAGAGAGAGGAAGGAGGACATAGCTGTATTTATAGATAAATTTATCAAGTATTATAATAAAATCCTTGGGAAAACCATAGAGGGCATTGAAGGACCAATGCTTGAAAAGCTTACAGAATACAGCTGGCCCGGGAACGTGAGGGAGCTTCGTAATGTAGTGGAATTTGCTATGAATATGTCTAATAAGGATGGCCTCCTCACAGAAAATAACTTTGACAGCGGAATACTTTATAGGAGCAGCAATAGAACCTTAGAAAGCACAGAGGTAGGGGGAAGTTCTATAGCTTATAGAGGATTTAATTTAAAGAACCATCTGGAAGAGTTAGAAAAAAAGCTTGTTTCTGAAGCTTTTGAGAAGAATAGCTATAATATTAAAACAACCGCCAGAGAGCTAGGAATTTCAAGACAGCTATTAGAATATAAAATAAAAAAATTTAATTTAACTTCTAAGGGTGAATAAGTTGAGAAAATAGTCCATAATAAGCAAAATAATTTGCATTAATGCAAAAAAATTTAAATCTATATCTTTGGGCATTTAACAGATAATTCATGCAATTTAATAACATAGGCAAAAATTTTTGCAAAGAAAACACCAGTATTAAGCCAAAAAGGCTGATATACTGGTGTTTTTTCTTTGGCATTGTTTTTGCTGTTATAAAAAGGTAATTAGGGGGTGGATTGTTATGATAAAGAAAGGAACCTGGATAGAGGTGGAGGAAATAGTACTTTCCCAGGATGAGAGAACAGCTAATATACCTGAGGATACAAAGAAGACGCCTTTAAAATGCTGGATAAGAGGCTTCTGTACGGAGGACTGTGAAATAGGAAAGGAAGCAGAGATAGTGACCAATATAGGAAGACGGGTTAGAGGAATAGTAGTGGATGTAGAGCCAGGCTATTACCATACCTATGGAGCCTATGTTCCAGAGCTTTCTCATATTGGGAGACAGGGAAGAGAGATCCTTGAAAAATAACCATAAGTGGTCTGGAGGAATACACCTTGAATAAATATCAAGAAATGATGAAAAGAAAAAATGAGATAATGCGAAGCTCCATAGGGATAGACTTTGATAAATATGCCCAGGGAACCATAGCCTTTGACTACGAAGGGTACATGAAGGATGTAGGCTATTCCCTGGAAGAGGTAATGGAAATACAAAGAGAGGCAGGAGTAGGAAATACCCCTCTTATAGAGCTTAAGAATATATCGGAGCTTGCTAGAAGAGTATCTAAAACAGGAAAGGCAGCTAGGATTTTTATAAAGGATGAAAGCTGCAATAAGGCAGGAAGCTTCAAGGATAGAAGGGCAGCCTTAGCTGTATACGATGCCATGAAGAAGGGCTATAAGGGAGTGGTTTCAGCAACCTCAGGAAACTACGGAGCTTCTGTGGCTTCTCAGGCTTCCACAAGGAGACTAAAGTGTGTTGTAGTTAATGAATGCTATGACTCTAGGAAAGTGGGACAGCCTGAAATCCTTGAAAAGGGAAGAAAGTGTGAGGGCTACGGTGCTGAGGTTTTAAGACTTACGGTGGGACCTGAACTCTTTTATACCTTCCTTAAGGTTTTAGAAGAAACAGGTTATTACAATGCTTCTCTCTACTCCTCCTTTGCTGTAGCTGGGATAGAAACCTTAGGCTATGAAATTGCAGAGCAATGTAGAGAAGAGCTGGGAAGGCTCCCTGATGCTGTGGTAATAACCAATGCCGGGGGAGGTAATGCCACAGGAACCGCAAGGGGACTTATAAAAGCTGGAGCCTCAGAAGTAAAGCTTATAGGAACTTCTATAGACCTATCGGGGCTTCATATGGCTTCCGATAGAGATTTCAATAAAAAGTCCTTTACCACAGGACACACAGGTTTTGGAATGCCTTTTATGGTAAACCCAGACAGATCTGATGTGCCTAGAAGTGCTGCAAGGCCTCTAAGATATTTAGATAGATATGTTTCTATAACCCAGGGAGAGGTCTTCTGGATGACAGAGCTTTTAGCACAGCTAGAAGGGCTTGAAAGAGGTCCAGCAGGGAATACCTCCCTGGCAGCAGCCTTTGCCATAGCTCAGGAATACGAGGATCATCAGGTGATAATCGTACAGGAAACGGAGTATACCGGTGCAGGAAAGCATCCCATAGCTCAGCTGAGCTTTGCTAAGGAAAATGGTATAGAGGTTTATGTAGGAGATCCTAAGGAGCAGGTTCCAGGTAAGAATATAGTTATCCCTTCTCATCCTTCTCAGGTTTCTGTGGTGGATTTTGATATGAAGGCTATAAGGAGCTCTTACATTAAAAATATAGTAAGCCAGCTGAAGGAAAAGAAGCTTGAGGCTATAGATATTGATTACCTACAGCAGGAGCTAAAGACAGAAAAAGAAGAGGTGCTGGAGCTTTTAAAGCCCTATGATATCGCCATAAATCTATAAGGGGGAAGGATGATATATATGAAAAGAGTAGATGATTATAAAGAAAGAAGAGAGCATTTAAAGGATTTAACGGAGGAGGAACTATACAACAGATTCTGGGAGCTAACAGAGCAGATAGTAAAGCCCATGGTGGATTTAGCTTATACTCACACCTCTCCCTCCGTGGAAAGATCAGTGATACTCAGAATGGGTTTTTCAAGCCTTCAGGCTCAGCCCCTAGTGGATTATGGCACTAAATGGAAGCTTCTAGGTCATGGCATGGGAAATGTGATTTTAACTTATGCCAGACTCAGGAATATACCTTATCTAGAAGCTGGAGAAGAGCTTGCCCAGGGCAAGGGCTGGGACATGGTAGTAGATTACTTTAACAGAGGTGAAAATTAATGGATAAGAGCCTGGATATTAAAGAAAAAATCAGCCTTGAAGAGATATTAAAGGATTTAGATAAATATCAGCCTAAATGGAGGGGCTGGCACTGGAGAGAAGC
>JAEXSY010000025.1 GCA_023440105.1 Bacillota bacterium | reverse complement strand
ACCAAAACCAACAGCAGAGGATAGCGCTATGCAAACAGCCACTGTCACAGCCAAGCCTTTTCTTGTAACGTACTTTACTTGGTTTTTATTATTGTCCTTATTATCGAAGCTTTCCTGACTATTATTTATACCATTTTCACTGCCTTTGTTACTATCATTATCATAGTTGTTATATTCTCTATCCATAAATGAAACCTCCTTAACATATGATTTTCACTTTATATTATAAGCATTTATTATTATTTTCTTCTATGGTTATATAATAATTATCTTAAGTGAAAACTATTTGAAGGACTATTGACAATAGCTTGAAAAATAAATATAAAAATTACTAAGTGAAGTCAAAGGACTCTCCTTAGTAATTTTCTATACTGAAATTATTCATATAAAATAAATAATCATATCATTTCACTTTCTATGTATCTAGCCTTTTTTATATAAGCTTCTGCTTCCTTAAAGCGCTGTTCCTCCTTATATAAGTTTGCTAGCTTGCTGTAGCTTAGGGCAAGCTCTGAAACGCTATAAAAAACCCTATTTGCATATAGATTTTCTCTTTCCTTAATAGCCTTAATATAGAAGTCCTCAGCCTCCTCATATTTTTCCCAGTGCTTATATAAGTCTCCAAGATTATCAAAGCTTGTACTCTTGTCAAAGTAGGAATTCATTATATTGTAATCTGTCAGGTCCTGCCTTAGATCAAATGAGGAATAATATTCCTTTTCAGCTTTTTTATAATCCTTTCCCTTTAAGTAAAGCTCACCTAATTCATCATGAAGCTCTATAAGCTTAATGATAACTTCTTTATTAGAAGTCTTGAGCAGTATTTTATAGAGCAGAGCCCTAGCCTTAATCAGTAGCTTTTCAGCTTCTTTATATAGACCACTACCGTTGTATAGCCTTCCTAGAAGAAAGTATTTGTCACCGAGAACCTTTTCATACTTCTCTGGATTCACCTTATATAGCTTTTCATATACCTTAACCTCACTAAGATAATATATGAGAGCCTTATCTTCCCTTCCTTGGTTCTTATAAATATCCCCTAAGCTTTCGTAAATAGAAGCGAGACATTCACTAACCCTGCTGTTTCCCTTGACGGAAAGCTTTTTTTTAATGTCTATTGCATCTAGGTAGCAATTTTCAGCATTTTTATAGCTTCCTATGAGCTTATAAAGTCCAGCTAGATTTAAATAAGAACTGAAAAGCTTCTGAAGCTCCTCAAGACTCATATTCTTAGCAGCTTCTTTCCTTTCGTATAAGCTGCTTTGCAGTATTAAAATTCTTTTCATAATATCCTGTCTATCAAATTCATCATTTGATACTTTCCTTGTAGTAATTAATAAACTTTCCACTTCTACATCCCCTCTTTAAAGAAAGCAACAGGATTAATCTATATAATGCACACCACAATTTGAAGCTTCCTGTTTTCACTACCCCTGTATAAAAATTATAAATAATTTCTTCAAGCAAGGCAACAAATTGTCGAATTATTTTTCTATGAAAAATGCTTTTTTTAATACACTTAAAAATAATCCCTAAGCCATAGAAATACATCTATGAATCAGGGATTATTTAACAAGCTTTTTCTAAAGGAAATATAGTGTTTATTTGCTTACAGTAGCTATATATTCTACGGAAGCTACTACATCATCCTTAAATATAAACTGAAGCTTTCCTTCACCTTTATTATATACGTAAGCTCCATCAACATCATCAAAATCCTCACCATAGGTTTCCAAAACCTTCTCCTTGCTATCTCCTATATAAATACCTTCCTCAGTCTTAACACTATCATCCTTAAAAATCACAGCGGAAACATAGTCTTTTTTATCTGAAGCAGGATAGGTATGAAGCTCGAAGCCACCATAGGTATAAATTTTATCAATTCCATCAAAGGCACAGCTGGGCGCTTCAAAATAGCTCTGTTCATTACCAAGCTTATTAAGAAGGCTATCAGCTTCCATATTAATTGCTATTTCTGAATTATTATATTTAAAAGCATAATTCTTCTCGTCCTTGTTATTTTCCGTAACTGCTCCATTTTTTGAGCTATCATTCCTGCCCTCTCTAGAAGAACTGCCAGCACAGGCAGTAAGGGTAAATACACAGGCTAAGGCTAAAACCATGTTAACTATCTTTTTCATAAAGCTCCTCCATTCAACTTCTATTCTTTATATATCTATTACTCTATATCTCCCTTAAGACTCTTGAGATACCCATACTTATTCAATTCCTCATACTGGCTTGCTTTCATGGAATTATAAAACTCAACCTTTTCCTTCCACTCTGCTGCAAGCTCTTTATCCTGACGCTTATCCTCTATAGCATATTCCTTTTGGAATACCTCACCTAAATAAGCTGCAACCTTTTCAGCTCCTGTAACATTTAGATGAAGCCCAGCATCATAGGTATCCACGTCAAAATCTATTCCTGTTTCTTCTATGAGCTCAAGAAAGTTGATATACATAAGGTCATTCTCCTTTGCATATTCCTCCATCTGAACCTCCCACTCATCATACCAGTAAGGATATAGACTTGGAGCCTTCATGAGTACCAGCTCAATATCATTTTCCTTGCAGAGCTCAACCATCATATCTAGATATTTATAAGAGTTTTCTCCAAAATCATAATTAGCTAATACATTACCCGTAGGTACTGTATCCACGGGCTTTATATCAGCCCTCATATAATAACCATTATGGAACTGCTTATCCTTTTGGAATACATTAGTAAGATCCTCTGTAGACAGCTCACTCCACCTGGAATGATACCTGAGTATTGGGAATATATAATCAATGATATTTTCCTCTGGAAGCATTGAAGCCTTGATAGCCTTAAGCTTTGTAGTGGACATCTTCATTCCATCCAGGGTCATTCTGTTGTAAGCTTCCCTCTGCGGCTTGTCGTACTTCATAGCTAAAACATTAAATACTACCACCTCAGGCTTTTCATATTTTAAGGTTTCCTCCAGAAGATAATAGGACTGCCATATGAGCTGCTGAGCGCTACCCCTTATATAGCTGGTAATCCCATAATCCTCCCAAAGGGTTACCGGTGATACATTTTCATATACTTCACAATCTCCAATGAACAATACATCGTGATTTTTTTCTGAAGCATAATATTCCTCAATGAGATTACCCTCCACTATCCCTTTGGTATATTTAGGCATTAAGAGCTCCTGCATAAAGCCTAAGCCAGCTATTCCAAGGACAGCGGTCAAAAGAATACTTATTAGTCTTTTTTTCATTAGTCACTCTCCTAAAATTGATTGTAAATAAATTGCGAGGAATCAAAACCTACCCCGTAGGCACCAAATATAATTATCGCAACAAAAAGCATATACACCAGAGCATTTCTCACTAAAACAGGTTTTGCTGCAAGACTTTCTCTCACACTTCCCTTTCTCTGAAGAAGGCTTACAGTTAGCATCATTATAAAGCCAACAACTAACACCGTGTAATCTCCTCCCGTGAGTCCTAAGGATAGTAGCTTTCCTGTAAACAGCTCTCCCCAGTTAAAGGTAGTAAATATGCTTCCAAACATTCTGAAGGTAGCAGGAACATCTCTATATACATCAAAGAGCCTTATGGCACTCATAAGAAGTGTAGTTCTAATTATCTGGAAGAGCCTAAAATAAAATTTACCCTCTACCTTAAATCTTCCGTGGAACCAATGATAAAAGGGCTTTAATTCCTCAGAGGCCATGAGAACTACATAGTTCATTAAGCCCCATACTATAAAGTTCCAGCTAGAACCGTGCCAGGCTCCTGTGGTAAACCAAACGGCAAAGGAGGCAAGATATACTGGAAGCTTCTTTCCAGCATTATCTCCAAATCTTTTTCTAGCAAACTTAGAAAACTTAAGCATAGGTGGCCAGGCTGAGATGGGATAGAAGAGATAATCAGTGAACCAGGTACCCAGGGTGATATGCCATCTCTTCCAGAACTCTGCTATACTCTTTGAAAAATACGGTCTCATAAAGTTTTCTTTCACAGTAATACCTAAGACCTCTGCTATTCCTATAGTTATATCAATACCTCCAGTAAAATCAGCATATAGCTGGAAGGTATAAAAGAGCATCAATACTACTACAAAGGCTCCATGGTAGCTCACGGTATCACCCATGAGAGCCTTAACAGCAATGAGTATCCTATCGGCTATTACCAGCTTCTTAAAATAGCCCCATAATATCCTCTGTATACCAAAGGATATATTCTTAAAATCTAATGAATGTTCCTTATATAAAGATTTAGCCAAATCGTCGTATCGGCTTATAGGTCCCTGTATAAGCTGTGGGAAGAAGCCAACAAATAGCGCTAGCTTGCCAATGTTTTTCTCTGGCGGATATTTACCTCTATATACATCAATGATATAGCCCATAGTCTGGAAGGTATAAAAGGATATACCTAGAGGAAGTGCCAGGGTAACAAAGGAGAGTCCTCCCTGTCTTCCGAAAATACCTAAAGCCCAGTTAATATTAATAATGGTAAAATTCAAATACTTTATTACAAATAAAATTCCAAAATTCAATAAAAGGATTCCTAAAAGCCACTTCCATTGTCTTAATTTTATTGCTGCCTTGTAGGCCTTTTTTTCTTCCCTGTTAAGATCCTTTTTACGTTCCTTAAGGTAATCATCCTGCTCCTTATGAAGCTTTCCAATTTCAATTGCTGCTATATAGGTGGAAATAGTAGTTATCAATATATATATTAAGTACCTCGGCCCTGCTAAGGCATAAAATACATAGCTTGCAGCAAGGAGCAGCTTCCACTGTAGCTTTTTAGGTATTATATAGTACAAAAGAAAAAGCAGGCTTATAAATAGAATAAAGCTGTATGATGTAAATAACATATTTTATCTCCTGTTTTTTTATTCGTCTTCCAATCTCTCTATTAGTGCATATAAGGCTTTTGCAGAGTTAAAGTTCTCAGGAACAATATCCTCTGCTGGTATTGCTACATCAAATTCATTGTTGATATCTGCTATGAGAGCCACTATGTCAAAGGAATCTAATATTTTATCATCAATAAGCCTTTCATTTGTTTCAAAGTCCACATCTGGGTGTAAATCTCTTAAAATATCTAATAATGCTTCCATTGTTTATTTCTCCTTTTTATTTAAAAATTTATTTTTTAATGATACTCTATCAATTTTCCCATTGGGGGTTAATGGCAGTGCCTCTAAGGCCTCTGTATGGTTTGGTATCATATACCTGGGAAGCTTTTCCTTAAGCTTTGCCACCAGGTCCTTCACGGAAATTTCCCCTGCATAATAAAGGACTATTTTATCCCTTTCTTTATGATAGATGCAGCAGGAATTCTTTATTCCCTCCAGCATATTAACAT
The DNA here is from genome assembly GCA_023440105.1 of Bacillota bacterium. GTDB lineage: Bacteria > Bacillota > Clostridia > Clostridiales > Clostridiaceae > JAEXZL01. The sequence goes on along the minus strand of JAEXSY010000025.1, from coordinate 2,723 downwards.
TAGCCTCTATTTCTCCCAGCTCAATACGATGTCCCATATGTTTAATCTGATAATCCTTTCGTGAGACAAATATCAGCTCCCCTAGTTCATTGTAATTTCCTAAATCTCCTGTTCTATATATGAGTTCTGGATAGCTATCATTTAGTGGATTCTGTACAAATACCTCGGCAGTTCTTTCTGGATCCTTATAATAGCCCAGAGTAACAGAGGTGCCACGTATGCATATTTCCCCTGTTTCACCGGGAGAAGCCAGGGTATTATCTTCCTTTAAAAGGATTATTTCTGTATTCTTAAAGGGCCTACCTATAGGAATCACTTCATTTATCTGAAAATCTCTATTAACCTCATAATAGCAGCTCATCCCTGTGGCTTCTGTGGGGCCATATAAATTAATGAATCTAGCTTCCGGCAGGTACTTTCTCCAGAGATTGAACTGTTTTATGGGAAATACCTCACTGCCAAAGGCAATGGTATGAAGATGTTCTGGAATTATTTTTTCCAATACTCTAAAGGAAGAAATCATCGTAAGAGCACTAACCACCCAGCATACGGTATTAATCTTATACTCATTTAAAAATTCCACAAGCTTTATGGGAAACATAAAGTGGCTCTTGGGGATGATATAGGTAGTTGCTCCACACTTTAGAGTTCCTAATACCTCCTTAAGGCAAGCATCGAAGTAAAAGGGTGTCTGATTACCAAAGATGGTATTTCCATCTACCTTCAAAACCTCCATGAGATTATCAATATAATCTATAACTGATCTGTGACAGGCTACCACTCCCTTAGGAATTCCTGTAGACCCGGAGGTGAATACTATATAAATAGGGTCTGTATCAATTGCCTTATCTCTTATAGAGGCTAAAGCCTTATGATTAATTTCAGTTTTAATAATTTCATCATATAAATATGCCTCACCAGTAAAGGTAAAGCCTTTTAATAGTTCTCTGGTGCTCTCATCACAAATTACTGCTCTGGGCTTAAGCTTTTCAAAGATCAGCTCTATCCTAAAGCTCGGCATTTCTTCATCTAAAGGTACATAGAAGCAGCCACCATAAATAGCTCCAAAGAAGGCTACCAGGGTGCTTGGCTGTTTTTTCATAAATACCACTATTGGTTCTTTATAGAATCCTTTATCAGCTAGAAAACTCCCTATTGCCCTGGCTTCATCATAAACTCTAGAAAAAGTAATAGTGCTAGTCTCATCTCCATAGGCTATCTTGTCCGGAAGCCTTTTTTGAGTTTCTTCAAGGTACTGTAAAATATTTCTCTGCAATTTTTTTATCCTCCATATTTGTCAGGTTATTAAGCTTTTAAATTCTTCCTTTACTCTGCCGCCGCAGAGCTCAACAGCTCGTCTTGCTAGCACTTCCATTGGGTCAATAAAGCCTGGACCTATTACCTCATATTTTTTTAATAAAGAAAGCTCAGAACAGCCTAGGATTATTACCTCTGCTTCATTCCTATCCATATCTTCTTTTACTAAATCAAGCTTTTCTTTATCAACTTTCTTTCCTGACTTTATATTTCCATAAATTATCTCCATAATATAGCTCTGAGATTTTTCTGATGGCAGTATAACCTCTATGCCGTGGTTCTCTAAGGTTCTCTGAAGCTCCTTTGAATATATGGTTCCATCAGTGGCAAAAACTCCAGCTTTATTAATTTTTTGTTTCTTAAGATATGTTGCTGTTTCTTCTAAGGCGTTGATTATGGGCACCTCTATTTCCTTAGCTAATTCCTTATAAAAGCTGTGAGCTGTTATACAAGGAATAGCTATGAAGGAGGCTCCCTGCCTCTCAAGCCTTTTTCCTATATCCACCATCATATTAATGGGACTTTCCTTGGTCTTTTTTAAAATGTAGCTGGTTCTATCAGGAATAGACGGTCTGCTATATATAATTGCATCAATATGCTCCTGATCTTTATAGGCCTCAGTAAAATTTACAAGAAGCTCCATGAAATATGCAGTAGCTAAGGGACCAATCCCTCCAATCACTCCTAATGTCTTCATTCTCCCCCTCTTTTCCTATGCTCTTTTATAGAATCACTTTTGGCAGCTATGGAGTCCTTGGGTAATTTGCAGCATCGAAGAGGTGGCTATTCTTATGCTTATCAGAATAAGCCTTGAGCTGTCCATCGGTTAAGAGGCAGAATTCTCCTCCCCCTGCCCTTGGAGTAGTGTCAAAGTGATACCAGCCATCATCAATTTGAGCCATGTTCCAATAGTGACCTCCATCCTTTCGAACTACCTCTAGATTCTCTATGCCCGCTCTGGTCAGAAGTGCCCTGGACACTGCATAGTATACATAGCAATCTGCTTTTTTCTGAGTAAAGCCATCATAAGCAGCCTTTAGCCAGTCAAAGCTTGTAGGCTTGCCCACATAACCTATATTTCTTTCAATCCAGCTATATATAGCCCTAGCCTTTTGCTCCTTATTCATAGAGTCGTTAATTACCTTTTCAAGTACACTATCCGCCAGTTCATAAACCTCATCCTCTGAAACCTTTCTTTCCATAACCTTCACTGTTGCCTTTTTAGTTGCCTTATTGCCCGCACCATCCACGGCAGAATATATAACCGTATAGTTTCCTGGAACGCTGCTATCTACAGAAGAGCTATCTATATTAAGCTCTATCTCTCTATTGCTGTTATCCTTCACCGTTACATCAGTTCTATAGGAAATAGTATCTCCAGCATAGACAGTAATAATATCCTTAAC
>JAEXSY010000014.1 GCA_023440105.1 Bacillota bacterium | reverse complement strand
CTGCGGTATATTGAAGATTAGCATCTATAGTTAGCTTCAGATTGTTTCCTGGTACAGCATCATTGCTTTCTAGCTCCTCCGTTATATTTCCGTAGGTATCTACAGAAACTATTGTCTCCTTTTTCTTACCCACAAGATACTTTTCAAAAGCTCCTTCTATTCCGCTGACTCCCACCTTGTCAGAAGCTACATCATAGCCTAATTCTTTATATTTATCTTGGCTGCTTGAACTGATATAGGACATATAGCCAAGTATCGTTGAGCCTAATGAACCATAAGGATAATATCTCTCAGGCTCAATCTCTATATTTATCCCAGAAAGTATATTCTCCTTCTGCATTAGAATATTTGCATCCTCTACGGATATATTTGAAGCTATTATCACTGAGCTAAAGCTTGTGTAGCTAGACATCTTGATTTTATCTAAAACTACCATAAAGCTTCTTATTTCCTCAAGGCTGTAGCTTTCTTGTAAAAGCTTAGCTATTTCTTCTCCACTCATTGAGCTATAGGCTTTTTCCTCTTCCTCTGTAGGATTTAAGAGCTTGTACATAGAATATTGCTTAATCAGCCTATAAAACATCTCCTCTGGGGAAACGGAAAGCATTGTTTCTTCATAGATATCAAGTTCCTCTTCCTTATCCTTATCTAAGCCTTTAAAATCCTCTATCTCCTGTCCTAAATAATAATCTAGGTTTCTATCCTGCTTCCATCTCAAATCCAAAGACTTTATAGAATCTTCATCATCAGTTCCATAGTCCATGTAAAAGCTTCCGTTATCATCTATTTTCAATTCAAAGCTGTCATCAACTTTAATATCCAGCTTTTTTAATAGTGCAAAAAGCTCCGCTAGGGTACTATAAATATTTTCGCTGCTGTCCCCTGTTTCCATATAAACCACTGAATAAGAATTCCTGCTATCGGCTAGTACAACCCCTGAGGAATCAGTAATTTTCCCTCGTGGTGCTTGGGTGGAGATGGTCTTGGTAGAATAATTCTCTGCTCTTAAAGAGTATTTATCATGATTAATAACCTGTAGGTCTATAAGCTTGGACAAAATAGCTATGAATATTATGATAAGAAGAATAAATAATGCTGTAAATCTTGATATACTATATCTTTTTTTACTTTTCAAACTCATCACCTGTTATACTATTGTTCTACTTTTTTCCTTAATTATATCAATTATTTTTGACAAATTTGTGATATTTTGATGAATTTACGTTAAAAAGCTGAAATGAGAAAATTTATCTCCTCATTTCAGCTCTATTTAAATTACTTTTTCAGTATACAGTTAAGCCACTTTTCTTCCTCTCTCCCTGGCCTTACGTCTTCACTTATCCACAATTCTATAGGAGTAAAGCCCTTTACCTCTTGAAGCAGTGAGTGTAATCTCTCCTCATTGATATCCGTAAAATACCTTCCATTACGAATTCCTTCAAAATCCCCATATTTAAAGGAAGCATAGAGAACACCTGAAGCTTTTAAGGCCTCATAAAGCTTTTTCACAACCTCTTTAAGCTCTCCCATAGGAAGATGAAGTATTGAAGCACAGGCCCATATACCATCATATTCTTCTTTTGCAGAGAGTTCATGAAAGAGCATTTGCTTTACTTCGATGCCAGTATTCTTTGAAGCTAAGGCGCAGAGCTCTGAGGAGCCATCCACAGCCTCCGTATCAAAGCCCCTGCTTAAAAAATATTTTGTATCCCTGCCACTGCCGCAGCCAAAGTCCAATATTTTAGCTCCTGGGCATAGATATTTAATGAATTTCTCCTGAACTTCCTGAAAGTCCACAGAAAAGGTGGAGCTGGAGAAGTCCTGGGCGTTATTATCATAGTAATTTAAGGTTTCATCATTCATAGGATAGCTCCTGTATAAATCTATTTTTAATAGTGCTTTAGCTGTCACTATTAATTATAATATAATAGATTTATTTTACCATAAGCTAGCTTTATGCACTATCTTAAGACAATTCTATAATATAAAAATAATTTCAAAAATCTCATGGCTTAAGAGCCAAAGGCTCTGTACCTCTTGTATCTTTCTACTAAAAGCTCCTCTATGGAAAGTCTCTTCTTTTCAGCTAGCTTTGCTGTCAAAGCCTCTTTAAGGGAGTTAGTTATTTCTTTGAAGGATCTACCCTCTTCTGGAATTACCCTTTCCACTATATTCAGCTCCAACATATCCTCTGCAGTGAGCTTAAGGCTTTCGGAGGCTTCCGGCGCCAGCTTAGGATCCTTCCACAATATACTGGCACAGCCTTCTGGGGATATCACTGAGTAAATGGAGTTTTCCAGCATCCACACCTGATCTGCCACTGCTAGGGCTAGGGCTCCTCCGCTGCCTCCTTCTCCTATGAGCACTGAAATTATAGGAGTTTTTAGGGTCATCATTTCCATGAGGTTTTCAGCAATGGCCTGCCCCTGGCCTCTTTCCTCTGCACCAATGCCGCAGAAGGCTCCGGCAGTATCTACAAAGGATATTACTGGCCTATGGAACTTTTCTGCCTGCTTCATAAGTCTAAGAGCCTTTCTATAGCCTTCAGGATTTGCTGAGCCGAAGTTTCTTCTTACCTTGTCTTTAGTGTTAATACCTTTTTCTATGGCTATAACTGTTACTGGTATATTATCTAAAGTAGCTATTCCTCCAACGATTGCAGGATCATCACCAAAGCGTCTGTCTCCATGAAGCTCAATAAAATCCTGAAAGATTTCCTTTATATAGCTGACCCCGGTTTTACGTTCCGCAGACCTTGCCAGCTTAACCTTATCATAAGCTGTATTCATCAGTTATCACTCCTTTTGTGAAGAGCTAGAAGCCTTCTTAAGGCGGCCTTATGATTATTCCTGGGAACTATCATATCC
>JAEXSY010000531.1 GCA_023440105.1 Bacillota bacterium | reverse complement strand
TGATCCTGAGAAAAAGCAATGGATTTAACAGGACAGTTTCGAATGCATTTGTAACAATTTTTACAGTTAGAGGTTTTTAGCTTTAAATAATCCGCCATCTCTTTCCTTTCCCTTCTCAAGGATTGATTTATCAATAATCAAAGTCTTACCATTATCTCCTCTTCAAAAAAAGCTCTTGTATTCTCTGGCTGAAGAGAATATATTTTCCTATCTACTTCTACAGTAACTCCACTTATGCAGTTATTCATGCAGAAGGAACCACATAAGCTTATTTTATCCTCTAGTTTATTCTCTGCGATAAGCTCTTGAAGCTGCTCAACTACCAGCCTAGAACCCTTTAAGTGACAGGAGCTTCCTATACATACGATAATTTTCACGAGGACTTCCTCCTTACTATCTGCATTAACCCTCTATAGCTTATATCTCTTCCTCAACAACTATTACTCTAAAAAAACATAATTTTCACTTTATTACAGCTTGATATAATTTTAACATAATTACTTAATTTATGAAACATATTAACGATATACATCTGTCTAGCTTTATCGACAAATGAAAAACTAGTTTTCTAGTAATTTTATTAACCTTTTCTATATTTAAGCTTTATTAATATGCTATTATTGATTTAGAACCATTAATATTATTTTTATACTGCTTTTAATTTAGGAGGATATATGCGAGAGCTTAATAGTATACAGGAAAGAATACTTGATAAAACCCTATACCTCATAGGGATAACCGGATCCTTTAATGTTCCCGTAAGGAGTATTGTTAAAGAAGCTTCCGTGAATGTTAGTGCAATTAATTATTATTTTGGAAATAAAGATAACCTACTTAATGAGGTAAAGGAGTTTTATATAGAAAATACCCTCTCTGCTTACCAAATAGTAGATAATACAGCTCTACCTCCCGAAGAAAGACTTATAATCGCCTCTAATGAGATTATGGAATATGCCATTAGATATCCAGGAATACTGGTTATCCTTAAGGAAGCCAGGAAAAATCGCAGCTTAAATCCTCTTGATGAAAAAATACTGAATATAACAGAGAACCTGAATTTAAAGCTTGTAAGCTTACTGGGAGATATACTAAATACCTCAGAAGAAGACTTGTCCTTTAAAAATACGGTTTTTATGTCTTCTCTATTATATCCACTGCTCAACAGGGAGCCTGTAGGCTATAGAAACACAGATTTATCTAATAGGGATAAAAGAATAAAATATATAAAGATGCTTTTAAAGCAACTAAAGGTCGGTAAATAACAAAAATAAAGCAGCATATTATAAATGCTGCTTTATTTTTGTTATTTTTAAAACAATTTGTTTGAAACATATTGATTTAATTTCCAACATCTAGTATAATTAACCTACAAAGATTGTTAATTAACAAACAAATTCAATATATGACTTTAGGTTTATAATTATAAGGGAGGATAAATCATTATGAGCTTTGAAAAATTGTTTAGCCCTATTAAAATCAGAGGTTTAGAATTAAAAAACCGTGTTGTGTTTCCTGCTATGGGTACAAAAATGCCTACTTCAGATCGCTTTGTTACTGATAGACTAATCAATTACCATGTAGAAAGAGCAAAGGGTGGCTGCGGTCTTAATTTTACTGAAGTAGCTTCGGTCCATACTCCTTCAGCCCCTAAGAGCTTTTTATCTATAGGTGATGATAAATTCATTCCAGGGATAAAGAAGCTTGCAGATGCAGTCCACAGCCATGGTGGGAAGTTAGGTGTTCAATTGTGGCAGGGAGGCATTGCTGTTTCTGGTTATGGAGAAGCAATAACTGTAGTTCCTTCTGATTTACCAATAAATGAGAACTTCACCTTTAAGGCAGCTTCTAAGGAGCTTATCCATGAATTTGTAGAAGCTTTTGGACAGGCTGCTAGACGAGCTGTGGAGGCTGGTGTAGACTGTTTAGAATTCCATGGTGGTCACGGCTATTCTCCTCATGCCTTTTTAAGCCCTGTTACTAACAGAAGAGAAGATGAGTACGGTGGCTCCCTAGAAAATAGAGCAAGATACGCCCTAGAATGCATAAGAGCTATCAGAAAAAATATTCCCGAGGATATGCCTCTCTTTATGAGAGTTGTTGCCCAGGATGATTACTCTGAAAATGGATTATCTATCGAGGATATTATAAGCTTCTGTAAGATGGCAGGAGAAGCTGGTGTAGATGTTTTAGACGTATCCAGAGGTAACCTAGCCAATGCCTCCATAAAATTCGAGGTTCCTCCTGTAGATCTTCCTAGGGGCTTTAATGTTGATAATGCTGCTAAAATAAGAAAAGAAACCGGTATGATAACTGTTGCAGTAGGAAGAATAAACACTCCTGACTTTGCTGAAAAGATACTTGAGGAAGAAAAGGCTGATATGGTAGTAATCGGAAGAGGACAGTTAGCTGACCCCTACTTCTGTGAAAAAGCCATGGAAGGCAGAGACGAGGAAATCATTCGTTGCGTTGGCTGTAATCAAGGTTGCTTTGACTGCTTTGTTAATCCAGAGGCTCCTTTTATAACCTGTCTTAGAAATCCTGGTCTCTGTAGAGAGGGAGAATTAGAATTTATAAAGACTGAGAATCCAAAGAAGATTTTAGTTGCCGGTGGTGGTGTTGCTGGTATGGAAGCTGCTCTTAAGCTTAAGGAAAGAGGACATGAGCCAATAATCCTTGAAGCATCCTCTGCTCTAGGTGGACAGTTTGTAATTGCTGGAGCTGCTCCTAGAAAAGAAGAGATAGC
>JAEXSY010000506.1 GCA_023440105.1 Bacillota bacterium | reverse complement strand
ATATTTAGCTCTAAACTGAATAAATTCTTGTTTGATTTTATCATATTCATCGTTTATTGCAACCACGTCACCCTGAGCTTTATCAATTATTTTTTGTGCTGATTCATTAGCATTTTTTAATAAAAGTTCAGCTTCCTTTTGAGCGCTTAGCTTTGCCTGTTCTGAGGCATTCTGCGCAAGCAAAAGAGTATTTTGAATAGTTGTTTCAATTTTTGTATAGTGATCAAGCTTATCATTTGCAGCAGCAATTTTCTCTTTTAGGAGTGAGTTTTCCTTAAAGCAAGCTTCATATTCCTCACAAATATTATCTAAAAACTCATCAACCTCATCTGCATTATAGCCCCTCATACCTCTTTTAAATTCTTTATTTTTAATATCATTAGGAGTTAATCTCATAATTCCACCTCTTATATAAATTTTTTTATCTTTATAACTGATCTTCCGCTTTTAGTACTATTCACTGTATCAAAGACTTTGAATTTTCCTTTGCCTCGTATGGTGACTGTACTGCCTTCTTTAACCATCAAACTTTTATCCTTAGCCTCTAGATAATTTATCAGAACCAAACCTCTATCAATATATTTTACTGCTTCTCCCCGAGAAAACTTTCCTAAAGCAGAAACTATATTATCTAGTCTTCTAGACGCAAGGATTATATTGAATTCCTCAAACTCTGCAGCAGGTAATTCATTATTATTATTTACATGCTCTATTTCACATGGATTTTTACCAATGGTTAAAAGATTGGCTTGAATAAAAGGTAATATATCTTTTAGAACAGCTACATAGGCCTTATCATTATGAACAATAATATCGCCAATTGTATTTCTATCAAATCCTAACCCTAATATAGCGCCTAAATAATCTTTATGATATAAAGTTCTGAATTTAGACTTATTCTTTATAATAATAACTGTTCCGGGCACTGTATCACCAGGATAATAATTAAAAGAAAAAAGCCTTCTTTCTGCTTCTTCAAAAAAACCTTCACAAAGATAAGGTATGCTTTCTCTTTTACAAAAATCCTCTAAATAAACCCAATACTTAGGACTCAAATAAACTCTTAAAGGGCTGTATTGATTATTTCTAACAGCCAAGAGATATTTTTCATATATCTGAGACTTAAAATTCTCCTCTTCAATAAAGGGGAATATCTTATAAAAGTTTTCTTTTGTTATCATAGCAAAATATTACCCTTTCATAAAAGTTGATATAATAGAGCTAATAATGGCGAAAAATCAATCTATCCTACTTGTTCCAATTAAATAATCCTTTGGAGCTAAGTTCGCTTTTTAGTTCTTTAGTCACCTCTACATTTGATGGAGATAATAAGTAAACACCCTTTTCAACTTCTTGAAATTCTCCACCTAAAGCATAGCAGGCACCACTAACAAAATCTAGAAGCCTTTGAGCTATTTTTAGTTCAAGACTTGTAGTATTTATTACTATAATCTTTCTATTTTTCAGATCATCACATATTTCTGTAGCTTCAGCAAAATCCACAGGTCTAACTATAGATATTTTTGCAGCTGCAGCAGTATGAATGTTAACTACTTTATTCTGAGACTTTTTATTGGAAGGAACCACAGGCTCAAACTCTTCATCTCTCTCTTCCTCTTCAAGGAATTCATCCTCATAATCTTCCATATCTTCATAATCATCTAACCCTAAAAATTCCTTCATTTTATTTATCATCTTTGCCATTTTAATCCTCCTATCTAATTCTCTTGCCAAAAATACCTTGGCCAATCCTTATAATATTAGAGCCCTGTGAAACAGCAATTTTATAATCACTGGACATCCCCATAGACAAATATTTCATTGTGATATTCTTATAATTATTACCGCTTAAAGAATCCCACAACTTTTTCATCTCCTTGAAATAATATCTGCAGCTTTCTTCATCACCAGGGGGTATAATAGCCATAAGTCCAAGGACATTAACGTACTGGCAGGCTTCAATCTCTTCAATTAAATTAGGAATATCCTCTAAAAGTACTCCTCCCTTAGATTCTTCCCTGCCTACATTAACCTCTATAAGTACATTAGCTTTAATATCCCTCTTTGAATATTGCTTTTCAATTTCCCTAAGTAAGCTAACACTGCTCAAAGAATGTATTAAATAGACCTTATCCACCAGATATTTAACTTTATTTTTTTGAAGATTGCCGATAAAATGCCATCTTACCTCTGGAAAAGACTCATATTTTTCTAAAAGCTCCTGGACCTTATTCTCTCCAAAATCTCTTATTCCGGCTTCATATGCTTCCTGTATTGCAGAGATAGGTTGTGTTTTACTGACAGCTACAAGGAGCACATCATCAGATATATTATTTTTAATTAAATTTATATTTTCATTAATGGTCATTATTTTATATCTCCTATATCTCTGATGAATCTAATGTCTATGTGTAATTATTCTATGTAAACAGCAAATTTCCTTCAAAAATTGCATTTTTAATAAGATAAAAAATTTAATTTGAACTTTTTAAATAATTTACTTGAAGTCTATTACCGATAGCTGGTAATACTATTTCTTGAGATTTAGTTATGTAAACATTAATCCCTCTATTAATCAAAGTTTTAGTATAGCTTTCTGCTCTATTTAAATAGTTTTCCATAACTTCAGCATCTCCAATAGCCTTTACTGTGAAAGGTGCTGGTAGTTTTACCCCATTAACACTTATAAAAGCCCAGCTGCAATATATTTCTGAGGTTGGGAGTATACGCTGATTATTTATAGATATAGCTTCAGCTCCAGATAATTTTAGTTCATTTATTATATGCATAATATCGTAGTTATGAACAGTACGTAGATTTTGAAGATAAGGATCATCTATACCCAAAGTATGATCTACACTGCCATCAGATATCACCATTGATACACCAGGGCCTTTTACATCAATATTTCCTAGGAGCATTTCGTTTATAAGATATTCTTCTTCCATATCCTTTAGTACTTGCGAAGTACTCTCAGATGAATATCTATAATTTGCAATTTTATCTAATTTTTCATCATACTGCTCTCTCAAGGAAGCAATCTCTTTGTATAAAGAAGTTCTATTGTTCTGAGCCTCTTGATATTCCTTAGCAGATAAAAATTTGCCTCTATATATATTATTTTCTTGAAAGCTAATATTTACCACTAACAGGATTCCTACAAGCATACTAGCAATAAATATGTAAAAGAATCCCTTGTTGTTTTTCATTTATCCACCTCATTACGTCTTCTAAGCTTTTCAATTATTAATCTTCTTACTATAGCAAAATTATCAAATATTCTTCCACCAAATACAATTACTGCTGCAATATAAATGGGAATTCCTAACTTATCCCCTAAAAAAGCAAGAGCTGCTGCCAGAGCTGCGTTTCCAAAAAAACCAGAAATAAATATATCTGCTTGAAAATTCTTTGAGAGGGATGCTCTAACAGCACCAAATACTGAATCTACGCATGCTAAAATAGCAACTGATAAATATGGAGAAAAGGCTTCAGGTATGTTAATTCTTGCTACCAAGCCTATTATTATACCTATCAACAATCCAAAAAATGCAATCATTCTATCACCTCATCTAACTCGCTGGAGTCATAAATTTATAGCTAGGAGTTGTGGTATTCTTATAAATAACTATCTCATCGACTTTTTCATATTTTTTATCATAGTACAGCAGAGCATTAAAATCCAAAGCTCCTGTAAAAGTTAAAGCACTATACAAATTTGTTTTGTTTCCTATGGCTTTTATAGTTATTCTATCCTTTGGAGATATTTTTTCATCATTTATTAAAATATAGCTGTTGTTAGATGAACTCTTTATTCCAGTCTGAAGAGATACCCTCTTATCATTAATAGATATTGCCTCTGCTCCTGCAAAATTAAGTTCATTTATGATGTATACTAGCTCAATATCAGTTAAGTAAGTTGTGTCTGTATTAAATACTGAGGATTGTGGTGTAAGGTGCAGCACTATTCCCTCACCAACCACATCTTCACTGCCTATTATAAGTCTAGTATTGTCAAGCTCATTTTTTATAGCCTTCGTTGCAGTATCTACACTGGCAGCTGCTTCTTCATATCCTTTTAGTTTTTCTGATAAAGAATTATTTTCTGACTGGAGCTGTGTTCTTTGCTCCTTAAGCTTTTCAATTTCTGCAATAATATCAGTCCTATCAAAATTCTCTAAATCTATATCCTGTTTATTTAATATCCTGAATTGATAGGATAGCAAGAATCCCAATATAGCACAAACTAGTGCGAGAGAAATCTGTGATTTAATATTTTTCATGAACTATCTCCTTTCTATCCGTCAATTAAAAAGCTTCACAGGATTACCATTAAAGCTAACATCAATATAACCTTCTAAATTAATGTAATCAGATTCTTCTTTTAATATATTTATTACTTTATTAAGCTTATCTTCTAAATCTTTTTCATTTCCAAGTTTAATAATCAGCTTATTAATCTCTAGCTGTATATTTAGTGTATCCCTAAGGTCAATTCTACTTATAGGAATTGGCTCAGAAAGACTATCCATAAGCCTTGTATAGTTTTCAATGAAATAAATCATCCTAGAGCTATCAGTAGCTTTATCACCTAAATTTTTCCCTACAGTGTCAAGACCTATTAGCTCCGGAAGACCCAATGGATTATCCTCTCTAACCTCTAAAATAAACAAATTACTATCGAGAATATATATCTTATCATTATTATTAACAATATACCTAGGTGATCTTTCTTCAATTTCAATTATTATAGTATTCGGTAGCTTTCTTTTAAGCTTCACTGTATTTATATAGCTATTACTTAAAATATTTTCTTTAATATCTCTAACATTCATATACAGAACATTTGTAATTTCTGTAATTCCTGACAGTCTTACCACTTCCTTGGCCTCTACATATTTATTTCCCTCTACTATAACCTTATTTGCATAAAAATAATTGGTTTTCAAGGAAAAAAGAATAAAGATACCTGTAATAAAAACAAACAACCATAGTATTCTTTTTCTGTTTCTCTTTTTCTTTCTTTTTCTAATTAATTCATTAGTGCTAGTGCTATTTTTATTCCTGTTCATATTCCCACCACTTTATCTTATATAATAAATAATACCAATTTAGTTCTGAAAATTATTTACATTTCTGTAACAACTCTCGTAGCATTAATAGCATACCTTTATAATAACATATACTTTTAATAATATCATTGTTTCATTATGTTATTTATTCAATGGACTATGATATTTATATAATGAACGTCTCAAAAAATTATTAGACCAAAGGTAAACAAACTCCATGAGAAAAAAAGTACTCATAAAAAATCAGCTATATATAAATATAGCTGATAAGAAAAGAGCTTCTAGTACTATGCCAACGCCGTTTTATATTTATCCTTTGAAATATTAAGAAGGATGCCCATGGCAAGCATATTCAGAAGTAGAGATGAACCACCATAGCTTATAAAGGGTAGCGGCACCCCGGTTACAGGCATTGAGCCTGTTACAACTGCAATATTTATTGCTGCCTGAATAATAATTATTGATGTTATCCCTACAGCTAGAAGAGAAGAATATGCATCCTTGGCTTTATAGGCAATGGTTACTCCTCTCCAGGCAAAGATTATAAACAAGAGAATAATGAACAAACAGCCTATAAGCCCTAATTCTTCTCCGATAATAGAGAAAATAAAGTCTGTATGAGGCTCCGGCATATAGAAAGCCTTTTGTCTCGAGTTACCTAAACCTAGTCCCAAAATACCTCCAGAGCCAAGGGCATACCAGGACTGAATAACCTGATATCCAGACCCGGCTGCATCTTTAAAAGGATCTAAGAAGCTCAGAACTCTAGCTCTTCTATAAGGGGTTGATAATGCAAAATAAGCCCCTGCAGCCCCTACCGTAGGTAATAAAGTAAACATTTGAGAGTTTTTAGCACCTCCAACGAAGAGCATTACTATGGTAGTCATCATTATTACAGCTGCAATACTGAGATTTTTTTGAATAAGTATGATTCCAGCATAAACTCCTGCTACCATTAAAGCTGGTAATATTCCATACATAAAGCTTTTTATTCTCTCACCCTTATTAGAAATACTATTTGCTAGGTATAAAACCACTACATATTTCACTAGTTCTGAAGGCTGAAAGCTTATAAAGCCTAATTGAATCCACCTATAGGCACCATTTATATCATCCCATAGGAAAGGCATGAAGAGCAGAGGTATACTTATAAGCATCAGTATACCCGTTAATTTTCTTATTTTGTTATGGTCTATTAAAGTAGTAAATATCATAGCCCCTATACCTAATATTGACCATATTAGCTGCCTTTTTAAATAAAACATAGAATCCTTATCTTTGTATAAGGCAGAGTATGAGCTAGCTGAATATATCATAACTACCCCAATGGCCAGCAATATCAAGATAGTAGCAAAAAGTATTATATCAACCTGTCCACCCTTTCTAATTATCTTCATGTATTAATCCTCCCAGTTTATTAAAGAGCAAGAAAGCCTATTAGACACAGAATTACTGTTATTATGGAAAACATAGATACTATTTTAGTTTCACTATAACCTAATTGCTCAAAATGATGATGTATAGGCGCCATTTTGAATATTCTTTTTCCAGTGAGCTTGAAGGATGCTACCTGCAGTATGACAGATACTGTTTCTGTTACATAGATACCACCTACTATTATAACAAGAAGCTCGAGCTTTAACATCATAGCAACGGCACCTACAGCACCACCTAAAGCCAGTGATCCTGTATCTCCCATGAAAACCCTAGCAGGAAAAGCATTGAATCTTAAAAAACCTAGAAGGGAACCAACCACTATGACACAAAAAACTGCTAAGGTATAGTGCCCTAGATTATAGCTAATTATTGCAAAGAAAGTCATAACCAATAATGTAACGGAGGAACTTAGTCCATCAAGACCATCCGTTAAATTCACTGCATTAGTTGTTGCTGCAAAGTACAGTACAATAAAAGGATAGAATAAAACGCCTAAATTCCAGTATTTATTTGTAAAAGGTATTATGATGCTAGTACCTATTTCAGTATAAGCATAATACGCCAAGGATAATGATACAATTAATAATAACAACATTTTCTGCCATGCTCTTAGACCTAAATTTTTCTTCCTGATAATCTTTAAGATATCATCTAAAAATCCAACAACTCCAAAGGCGATCATGGATAATAATGCTATTACTGCTTCATCAGAGGGATTTCTAATCATAATAAACACTGAAATCATTGATGAGGCTATAAATATTAGTCCTCCCATAGTAGGAGTTCCTGCTTTTTTTAAGTGACTTTGAGGTCCATCCTCTCGGATATTTTGTCCAAATTTCAATTTATGAAGCATAGGAATAAATAACGGTGCTAAAAGGGACGCTATTAAAATGCCTAATATTAGGCCGAGTAATATTTTGGGATTTAGTAATGATTGATAATTTTCCATAAAAATCTACTCAAAAGAGTAGTACACCTCCTTAGTTTAATTATTTAAGAATCCTTTTGTGATTTCTTCAAAATGTTGACTGCGGGAAGCCTTGATGAGTATTACATCTCCAGAGGCAGCAATATTGATAAGCTCTTTTATGAGAGCTTCAGTACTATTAAAAATCTGTACCATACTGCCATAGCCCTTACAGTATAGCTCACCAACATTCTTGAGAGTAAAGAGCATATCCACACCTTTCTTCTTTGCGTAAGCTCCGACATCTATGTGGGCATCATCTGCAAAATCACCTAACTCAGCCATGAATCCAAGCACAGCTATTTTCCTTTTTCCTGATTTTTCAGTTAAAACATCTATAGCTGCCTTCATGGATGTAGGGCTAGCGTTATAACAGTCATTAATTACTGTTATATCTCCCTTCTTAAATATCTCTAAACGCATTGCTGTAGCTTCTAGATTTTCTATTCCATTTTCAATCTCTTCTAAGGTAACATTTAAGGCTATTGCAACTCCTATGGCTAGAAGACAGTTATAGATACTATGGACTCCTAGAAGAGGTAGGATTATTTCCTTATTTTGATTATTTACCTCAAAGGTAAATTTCATTCCATTTTCTAAAGATATTATATCTCTTGCTATTATATGATTCTTTTTATCTATGCCAATTTTTAGTACCTTGTAATTTTTATTCTCAATCTTTCTTAAATATTCATCATCACCATTAATTATGAGGATATTGTTATTTTCAAAAAAGTCAGCAATTTCCATCTTTGCTTTAAAAATATTTTCTTGTGTTTTTAAATTCTCAATATGGGTAATCCCGATATTTGTTATTACTCCGATATCAGGTCTAGCAATCTCTGCTAATCTATGTATTTCCTGTGCATGATTCATACCCATTTCCAGCACTGCAACCTCAATATCATCATGAATATTCAGAATGGACAAAGGCATACCTATATCATTATTATAATTACCCTTAGTTTTATATACCTTATATCTATCACTTAAAGCAGCTGCTATTAGATCTTTAGTAGAAGTTTTTCCTGTGGACCCCGTAACTCCTACCACCTTGATTTCAAGCTTATTTCTATAGTACCTTGCTAGATTCAATAAAGCTTCTTTTGTATCTTTAACTATAATGATAATCTCCTGGAAATTATCTTCTTCTATATCAGGCTTTTCATCTAATATTAATACCTTTGCTCCTTTATTAATGGCATCCTTCCAAAATAAATTACCATTAAAATTATCACCCTTTAAGGCTATGAAAATACTATTTTCTTTAATAGTTCTGCTATCTATAGAAACATTATCTATTGATAAATCTGTCATTTCTCCGTTATATAAACTACCATCCACAGCCTGCAATATTTCTTCTAATGTTAAATTAATCATAATTTCACCGCTTTCTCCTTATCCTTCAAAATAACACATAAAATTCGTTAATATCTGTATTAGCATAATTGAACTATAAATACAGTTCAAGAGTATATCATAGTATTAGCATGTAGTTACACAAAAATTGTGAACTACATGCTAAAACTCTAGTCACCAATTTCATCATTTAATATAAATTCAATGACAGTGTCTTTTTGAGCAAATCCTTGCGGAGCAATACTTTGTTCTGTTATCCAGCCTTCACCATAAAAAACTGCTGTTAAATTCAGCTTCTTAAGAACTGCTATTGCGCCTTCTTTGCTGTACCCGGTTAAATCAGGAACTGCTACATCTTTATTATAATTGCTATCATTGCCAAGGTAAAGATTAACCCTATCCCCTTCTTTAATAGTATAGCCTGGCTTAGGGCTCACATCAACAACGAAAATCCCCTCTCCTTCAATATTATACCCTAATCCTTCTTTCTTTAATATATTCACGGCCTCATTTGAGGACATCCCTCTTACATCGGGTATTATTACATCCCTTAACAAACTTCTAGTAGTCTCCTCTAGGCTAGTATCTCCCTTAATATTCAAATAATTAAATATATTAGTAAAAACTTGTTTTGCAGCAGGTGCTGCTACTAATCCTGCATAATACATTCCTGGATTAGGTTCATCTATTGTAACCATAAGAGTTATCTCTGGATTATCCGCAGGTGCCATTCCTACAAAAGAGGAAATATATTTTCCGCTTCCATAAACTCCATTGATAACTTTCTGAGCAGTACCAGTTTTTCCTGCAATATGATATCCATCTATAAAAGTATTCTTTGCAGACCCTTCTGTAACAACTCTTTCTAGAAATTTCCTTAAAACAGCCGTTTGTTCTGAACTAACAGTTTTTATTTCTTTGCTCTTAGAATATTTACTATCTACTATTGTCTGACCCTTTTCATCTAAATGAATGACTTCTTTGAGGATATGCGGAGTAATCCATGTGCCTCCATTAGCAACGGTATTAAAAGCCGCCATAAACTGCATAGTATTTACGGTATTTGTTTGACCAAAGGCTATGGTAGCAAGATCTGTATCATTTATGCTTTTTAATGGCTTAATTATACCTGAAGCCTCACCAGGAAGATCAATTCCAGATTTATTGCCAAAGCCAAAGAGATCAATGTATTTCTGAAGCTTTTCTTTACCAAGCTTTTGTCCTAGCTGAATAAATCCCATATTACAGGAATTTTTGATTATATCAGAAAAATTTTGACTTCCATGACCTGATGTCCTCCAACATTTAATCGTTCGCCCACCTACTACAGTGCTTCCTCCACAGGAGAAACTAGTACTGTCGTTAACAACTCCTTCCTCCAGCGCCGCAATAGCTGTTATTATTTTAAATATAGATCCTGGTTCAAAGGTATCACTTACCGCTCTATTTCTCCAACTCTTCTGAAGCTCTTCAAAAGTACCGGCTTTATCACGAGGATTATTCAAATCATAATCCGGTTTATTAACTAAGGCCAATACCTCACCAGTATTGGGGTTCATTACAACAATGGTAACCGCCTTAGCTCCATTATCACTGAGAGCTTGTTCAGCTGCCTGCTCAGCAAAAGCCTGGATATTCTCATCGATGGTAAGAACAATATCCTTTCCATCTACAGGCTCACTATATTCAGAAATGGTATAAGCCAAATCCTTACTGTTTCTATCTATCTCAACAAGCCTTACTCCCGGCTTTCCCTGTAAAACATTATTATAAATATATTCAATCCCTGTAAGACCCCTTCCATCACTATTGGTAATTCCCAATACATGGGCTAAAAAGTCATTATTTGGATAGTATCTCATGGTGTCAGAGGAAATCAATACACCTGTGATATTTAGTTCCTTGAGCCTATCTACTTTTTCCTTTTCTATTCTTCTAGTCAATATTGCCGACTGCATATCTTTACCACTTGGGAGCTTGCTTTCCAGCTTTTTCAGAACCTCAAAACTATCCATTTCCAAAGCCTCTCCTATTTTGATTGCAATATACTCCATATCTATAGGATGATTTGGATTATCATAGTTGTAGGTTTTTATATAGCTCTTAATAGTATTTAAATCTAAATCAACTCTATACACATTTCCACTGATTGCAAGTTCTTTGTAGTTAGTATCTAATATCCTTCCTCTTTTAGCATCTATTTTCACTCTGCTTGTCCATTGCTCCGTAGCCATAGCTTTATATTCTGGGCCTTTAATCACCATTATATATACTACTCTTGTTGTTAATAATATAAATATCAAGAGAATAGTTATCAAACATTCTAATATTCTCCTTCTTGTTACCACCCTATCTACAGAATATTTTCTTTCACTCACAAGACTCCTCCACTTTCTCAACCATTGATTACCTTTTACTAAATTATATAAAAATAAATTCCATTGTATTCATTTTTATTATATTTTAAGGTACTAAAATCAAGAGTTCCTTGTGATAATAATAAGGATGCACTAGAACAGTGCATCCTTAATCTTAGCAAATATACTTTGCTTTTCATTATTTTCATTTTTCTCAAGAAAATTATTTACAGAAAGATTATATCTGACTACTTCTTTAGGGTCTTGGTTAACCATACCTAATTGATTTTCTGCTACATCTTTTATGTTATCTAAGCTGGCTACCTTTAATAGCTTAAGTTTTAAAGCTTCATTATCACTTTGTAACTCATTTATTTGAACATTTATATCACTAACTTGATCCTGCATTGCATAAAGAGAGGAGTTTCCTCCTATTGTAATTACTCCAGTTATAAGTATAGCTACAGCAACCTGGATTATGCTCTTTCTCTGCTCCCTTGCTATTTCTAATTGCTTTATTTTTCTATTCAGTTTTACCTTTTTTAATTCTTCCTGTCTCTTTCTCTCTTCTTTATGTAAAGGTCTCTCTGTAACTACAGCATTATTTCCTAGGGTTCTGTACTCTGAATATTTCTTTTCTCTCATATTTATACCCATCCTTCTCTATAGCTTTTCTAATATTCTAAGCTTAGCGCTCCTACTTCTTGGATTCATTTTAATTTCGTCTTCTGTAGGTTCTATAGGTTTTCTTGTTATTACCTTCACCTTAGGTTCCTTACCGCATATACACATAGGAAACTCAGATGGACAGGTACATGGATTTTCCAACTTCCTAAAGGTATTTTTGACTATTCTATCTTCTAGGGAATGGAAGGTAATTATAGCTAATCTTCCTCCCTTATTAAGCTTTTCAACACTATCCTCTATGGCTCCAGAAATAATTTCTAGCTCACTATTTACCTCAATTCTAATAGCTTGAAAGGTCCTTTTAGCTGGATGCGGCCCTTCCCTCCTAGCCTTAGCAGGAATAGCAGCTTTTATTATATCTACCAATTCCCAAGTAGTAGTAATTCTATTTTCATTTCTATTTTTAACAATGAAATTTGCTATTCTTTTAGCAAACTTTTCTTCTCCATATTCTTTAATAATCCTTGTGAGTTCTTCTTCAGAATACTCGTTAACTACATATTCGGCTGTTAAATCTCCATCTTGATTCATTCTCATATCAAGGGGAGAATCTTTCATATAACTAAAGCCTCTTTCTGGATTATCCAGTTGATAGGATGAAACACCTAAATCCATTAAAATACCATCAACGCCCTCAAGTCCTAGCTCTTCTAGAATACTATATATATTTTGAAAATTATTTTTTACGAGCTTTAGATTTCCATATCCACTAAGCTTTATCTTTGCCTCATTTAATGCATCTTGATCTTGGTCTATCCCTATAAGCAGTCCTTTATCTGAGAGTCGTTTTATAATTTCTCCAGAATGACCTGCTCCGCCTAAAGTACAATCTACATATATACCATCATTTAAAATATTCAAAGCTTCAATACATTCATTCAATAATACTGAAACATGTTTAAATTCCATAAATATTTCTCCTTATATGCCAAGCTCACGCATTTTTTCAGCTAGTTCGTTATAATCTATCGTTTCGTTATTGTATCGTTCCCATCTTTCCTTACTCCATATTTCTACCTTAGTTAATACTCCAATACTTATTATATCTTTTGTTATTCCGGCATATTCAATAAGATTTTGTGGAATAAGTCCTCTTCCTTGTTTATCTACCTCTATTTCCGATGCACCGGAAAAGAAAAACCTAACGAAATCTCTTGCATTCTTATTAGTAAGTGGCAAAGCTTTAAGCTTTTCCGCTAACACTTTCCATTCATCTAATGGATACACATACAAGCATCCATCGAGACCTTTAGTAATAATATATCGGCCTCCTAGACCCTCTCGCAGCTTCACAGGGATGATCATTCTATTCTTATTATCCAGGGAATGATTATATTCACCAATAAACAAATGATCACCTCCACTTTACACCACTTACTACCACTTTAATATATCTATTCTCCACAAATCATAAAAATCCTTCTAATATATGAGATAAAATCTTAACAAATTGAATTTTTTTACTCTCATTTAGAAAAAATGTTCATAAAAAAAGCTTATGGGAGAAGACTCCCATAAACTCTTAAAAATGCAATCTCTATACATTAAATCTAAAATTAACTACATCGCCATCCTGCATAATATATTCTTTTCCTTCTAATCTATATAAGCCTTTCTCCTTGGCATTAGCTTCAGAACCACACTCCACAAGGTCGCTAAAGGATATTATTTCTGCTCTTATAAAGCCTCGCTCTATATCACTATGTATTTTTCCAGCTGCATTTTGAGCTTTTGTACCAATCTTGATAGTCCATGCTCTTACTTCCTGAACGCCAGCAGTTAAAAAGCTCATGAGTCCTAGAAGCTTGTAGCTGGACTTAATTAGTTTATCAAGTCCTGACTCTGATAGTCCATATTCACCTAAAAGCTCTAGCTTATCTTCATCGGATAAGCTGGACAGCTCTTCCTCAAGCTTTGCACAGATAACAACAGCTTCTGAATTTTCCTTAGCCGCATGCTCTTTAACGATTTTCACATAAGAGTTATCACTATCTCTAGAAATATCCTCTTCAGATACATTGCAGGCATACAAAACAGGCTTTGAGGTAAGCATAAACAATGTCTTAACAAACTCTTGTTCATCCTCTGTAAGCTCCATGGTTCTTATTGGTTTTTCAGCTTCTAAATGAGACTTTATTCTTTCTAGTAAAGCATACTCCTCTTTAGCCTTCTTATCTCCAGAGCGTACAGTTTTCATAGTTCTTTCCATTCTTCTTTCAAGTACTTCTAGGTCTGATAGAATAAGCTCTAAATTAATTGTTTCAATATCTCTTATAGGACCAACGCTGCCTTCTACATGTACAACATTCTCATCCTCAAAGCATCTAACCACATGAACTATAGCAGCCACCTCTCTGATGTGAGATAAAAATTTATTTCCTAAACCTTCTCCTCTACTTGCACCTTTAACTAGGCCTGCTATATCATAAAATTCAATAGAAGTATAAACCTTCTTTTTTGAGTTATACATCTTTTCTAAAACATCTAACCTCTTGTCTGGTACATTTACAACCCCTACATTAGGCTCTATGGTACAAAAAGGATAATTTGCCGATTCTGCTCCTGCCTTTGTTATTGCATTAAATAAAGTACTCTTCCCTACGTTAGGTAAACCAACGATTCCTAATTTCATTGCGTACATTCCTTTCTTCTTATCTTAACCTTATAAAATTATACTCTAGGAGTGGTTTTATTTCAAGAATTTTACCTTGTTAAGAAAAATGTACAATTAACAATCATTATTAAATATATCAATAAAACCTATAAAATTGTACACACTAATGTTGAGGTGATAATATGAATATAAAAATAACATTACTAGCTTCTCTAATAGCTTTAAACTTATTTCCTTCAAGTAATTTTTCATCTAAACCTAAAGGAGAGATTACTACTATAAATACAAAAGAATATGATTGGTATTATGAGAGCAGAAGTAGTGGAGAGCCGCCTTTATCTCCAAAAGAAACCAGAGATATAATCAGTAAATATCCTGTTTATTATTTAGGAAACATAGAAAAAAAGACTATATATCTTACCTTTGATGAAGGCTATGAGAATGGCTATACGGAAACAATATTAGATATCTTAAAAAAACATAAAGTACCTGCAGCATTTTTTGTAGTTGAGCCTTACATAAAATCCAACCCTGAAATCGTTAAGAGAATGGAAGCTGAGGGTCATTTAGTGTGTAATCATAGTGCTCATCATCCTTCTATGGCATCAGTCTTAGATAAAGAAAAATTCAAGATAGAACTTCAAGAGGTGGAAAGAATCTATAAAGAAGTTACAGGAAAGGAAATTGCAAAGTTTTTTAGACCACCTATGGGTAAATATAGTGAGCTCTCACTCAAATACACGACGGAATTAGGGTATAAAACTATATTCTGGAGCTTCGCTTATAGGGACTGGATACCTGAAGAACAACCGTCTCATGAGTTTGCCATGAACAAGATACTAAGTAAAACCCATAACGGTGCGATTATTTTACTCCATGCTGTTTCAAAAACAAATGCTGAAATATTGGATCAGCTAATAACCAGGTGGAAGGCGGATGGCTACGAGATTAAATCTCTAGAGGAATTATAAAAATATATAAGAAGGTGCCGTGTGAGCCTACATCTAACACAGCACCTTCTTATTAGCTTATTTTATTGCTTACTTTGTTTAATATTTTGTTCTTCATAACATCATTTTTTTCTTTCACATCGCTGATGTACTTATTAACTTCTTCCTTGTAATCAATGTCATCAATTGAATTTAAATTAATGATTACATTTAATAGCGCACTTTCAATAGAAGCATATACCATTAGTGCAGCAACACCCACATCTGATATAGCATTTTTATTTCCTAGGTCAGACAACGAATCTAAAACAGGATAAAGCCTGAGGCTTTCATCACATAGCTTTTTAGGAGTTTCTAAAGCAACCTTATATCCTTCAACTACAGCTTTATTTCTTGCTTGAACCTCTTCTTCAGTATCCTTAGGAAGTTTATATGCTTCTATAACACCCATAAAACTTTTAGTATCCTCTTCCATAAGCTCTATATATCTGTCAATGGATTTCCTACAGAATTCTAAGGAACTATGAACCTTTATCTTTTCTTCCTCAGATAATTTTTCGAAAGCTTTTTTAGGTATAGTTAAATTACAAACCATGCTTCCTAATGCCGCTGCTAAAGCAGAACCTAAACCAGCTACACTCCCTCCTCCAGGTGCTGGAGAATTCGATGCTAGATCATCTAGAAATTCATTTATCGTGACATTTTTAAACATTTTCAATTCCCTCCTAAACATTCATTGTATTATCTGCATTGATGAAATCAATAAATGAATCCTCTTGTATTATCTCTAGGCATTTATCAATCTCTTTATACATAATTACATCTTTATCTATAAACTTGATATTTTCTCTTATTTTATTATAAGCTATGGAAGTACCATATCCTAGTCTTTCTTCCTTTCTAAAATCAATAGCCTGACAAGCAGCAAGAATCTCAGTAGCTACTACTCTATAGGTATTCTCCAGTATTTTTCTGCACTTTACTGCTGCAATTGTACCCATGCTTACATGGTCCTCTTGATTTGCAGAGGAAGGAATAGAATCCACCGATGCAGGATGGGCAAGAATCTTATTTTCCGATACTAGAGAAGCCGCTGCATATTGAGTTATCATAAAGCCCGAATTCAAGCCTCCTTCCATAGTAAGGAAAGGTGGCAGATCATTTAATTGATAATTAACTAATCTTTCAAGTCTTCTTTCTGACACGTTTGCCAGTTCAGCTACAGCAATACCTAAAAAGTCCATGGCCAAAGCAATTGGCTGTCCATGAAAATTCCCTCCTGAAATTACATCTCCCTCTAAGGTGACAATGGGATTATCAGTAACGGAGTTTATCTCAATCGCCAGCTTTTCTTTAACATAATCTACAGCATCTTTACTAGCACCATGAATTTGAGGTATGCACCTTAAAGTATAAGCATCCTGCACTCTCAGCTCCCCTTGTTTACTAGTAAACTCGCTTCCTTTAAGAAGTTTTAGCAGGTTCTCAGCTGTTTTTATCTGTCCTTTATGATTCCTTATAGAGTGAACTCTAGGATCAAAAGCATCTATTATTCCTCTCAAGGCCTCTACAGTGAGTGCTGCAGCTAAATCTGAAATCTCTGTTAGCTTAATTGCGTCATATGCAGCCAAAGCTCCAATAGCTGTCATCACCTGGGTTCCATTTATTAATGCTAAGCCCTCCTTATAAGACAAGGTTATGACTTCTATCCCTGCCTCCATCATAGCACTTTTCCCAGACATAACTCTGCCTTTGTATTCCGCCTCTCCCTCGCCAATCATAGGCAAAACCATATGTGATAGGGGAGCTAAATCTCCTGAAGCTCCTAGGGAACCTTTTTCTGGTATTGAAGGATGTACACCTCTATTCAACATTTCTATCAATGTATTTAATGTACTTAAGCTTATTCCTGAATAACCTTTTGATAAAGCATTAATTCTAAGCAGCATAATAGCTCTTGTTTCATCCTTTGGTAAAATAGGTCCACAACCACAGGCATGGGAAATTATTAAATTCCTTTGAAGTGCATTACAGTCCTCCTGTGATATTTTAATATCTGAAAACTTACCAAAGCCTGTATTGATTCCATAAACCGTTTGTTCCTCTTCAATAATTTTTTTAACAATACTCCTAGAAAACTTAATATTATCTATAGCTTCCTGTGATAATTCTATCTGATAACCTTCTCTTGCTACTTGGACTAATTCTTTTAAACCCAAATCCCTGCCATTGATAATTATTTTTTTATTCATATAAATGCTCCTATATTAGAATTATAAATAACATATTCTCTAAAGCATCTTAGTTTCCCTTTATTTTATACCTCCAATAATTGTCTGAATTTATTTAAAATTTTATCATATTAAATTGTAGAAATTCACATATATAAAGTAAAAAAAATGTACAGGAGCAATACTATATTGTCCCATACACTTACACACTTAGTTTATATAATTAGCTATAATCAGTTCTTTTTGAATAACCTTTTAAAGAAGCTTTGTTTATCCTGCGACCTTTTTATGGGCAAAGGGTAAATATCATCACCGTTAATAATTTTCTCACTATTAGAATTTATCCATGCATACAACTCAGGATTAAGTTCTTCTAATCTCCTGTAAGCTTTGCTTATTCTTGGGCTTCTTCTTTGATTATTGTGAGCATCACTGCCTAATAAATGAATCATATTCTTTTTAACAAATAATTCTGCAGAATCCTTAGCCGCTTGTCCATATACTCCCAGCAAGCTTCCGGCATTCATCTGAGCAAATACACCATCATCTAAGAGTTCCATTAGAAGGCTTGGTGACTGCTGTATTTTAAGATTTCGTTCAGGATGAGCAATAATTGGCTTTACACCTAATATTGACAATTCATAAAATACATCTCTGGTATAAATGGGAAAATCTCTCATAGGTAGCTCTATAAGCATATATTTTTTTCTATTTAACCCAAAAATTTTTCCTTTTTTATAGTATTCTGGAAGCTTAGGATTCATGTAAAGCTCTAGACCAGGTAAGATATTTACATTTCCTTTATAAGCCTCTGTTAGTAGCTGAAATCTCTCTAGATATTCTTCTAGATCAATCTCCTGCTCATTAATAATAAAGTGTGGGGTAGCACATATACATTGTACTTTTTCCTCTTCAGCTATTGAAAGCATGTCCAATGTCATTTCTTTACTTAGTGAACCATCGTCTACATTCCAGAGTATATGACTATGAAAATCTATCCTTGTCATAATTATTCACTCTCTCCATAGTAGCTGTAATATTTACTGTAATAATAGGAATCAGCTTTTTCAGGTATTTTATTTAGAACAAAGCCAATAACCTTAGCCCCTACCTTATCAAGTAAATCCTTGCTTTTCATAACAGAACTTTTATCAGTCTTACCATATACCGTAACCATTATAACCCCATCGGAAATAGTAGAAAGGATTTGGGAGTCAGTAACCGCTAGTAATGGCGGTGCATCTATAAGTATATAATCAAATATCTGTTGAAATTCACTTAATATATGTTTCATTCTTTTTGAACCTAAAAGCTCCGAAGGATTAGGTGGTATTGGTCCACTAGTAAGAACAAAAAGATTCTTCTGCTCTGTTACCTTTATACATTCTTCAATCTTTTTGTTTTGCACCAAAATATTAGTCAGTCCTTCTAAATTAGATAGAGCTAATTTTTTATGTATAGAAGGCTTTCTTAGGTCACAGTCTACTATAAGAACCTTACTTCCACTTTGGGATAAAGTAATTGCTAGATTAGTTAAAACTGTTGTTTTGCCTTCCGCTGGTGCACTAGAGGTAATAACAATAGTTTTCAAGCTGTCATCAAAGGCAGAAAATTGTATATTTGTCCTAAGAGTTCTGAAGGCCTCTGCCGCTCTAGACTTAGGATTATCAAAGGAAACTACATCTTTTATCATCACACTCACCTCTACTTTTCATCTGTTACTAGAGGAATGGCCCCTAATACAGGTACATTAAATAATCTTTCTAATTCTTCCTGACTTTTTATAGTGCTGTCAAGATATTCAATCAAGAATATGATACCTACAGATAACATAAGACCTAAAAAGAATGCTATTGCAATATTTAAAAGTGGTCTAGGGCTATCTGGAGAGGTTGGCATTACAGCATCATCCATAAGCTGAACATTATCAACATTTCTAAT
The DNA here is from genome assembly GCA_023440105.1 of Bacillota bacterium. Classification (GTDB taxonomy): domain Bacteria; phylum Bacillota; class Clostridia; order Clostridiales; family Clostridiaceae; genus JAEXZL01. The sequence continues at coordinate 5,896 of JAEXSY010000506.1, read as the reverse complement.
CTCCATACTTACCTTTTTCAAGGATTTTGCATATTGATTAGCAATACTTCTAGCCAGAGCCGCATCATCTGCTTTAACCATAATATTTAAAATTTCTGTATTACTTTTCACAGAAACAGAAATCATACCAATTAATTGTGAGCTTGACATATCAAGATTCAAAGTGTCTATAACATCCTCTGCAACTAATCGAGTTTTTGCTATTTCTGTATAAGATTGAACAATCTTTTGATACATTAAAACATCATTATAACTCTGTCCACTCTCATCTCCTACGGAAGAGGTGCTTCCTATTATAACAGATATATCTGCCTTGTAGGTAGGTTTTATAAAGAAGTAACTCACTAAAGCACTTATTAAGCTTGCCAGAAGAGTTATCACTACCACCAATAGCCATCTCTTCTTAATAATTTGAAAATATTCCCTCAGTTCCATTAGTATTCCCCCTTAAATATAAGTTCCTTAATATCCGCTAATATTTCATCATTACTATCTAGTTTTTCAGCAATAATAACATGTTGTTTAGCTTTTTCTATATCTTTGTTGTAATAATAGCAGAGGGCTAAGTTACAGCAAATATCAATACTTCTTGTGGCTTCAAAAGCTTTTCTAAAAAATTCAATTGCCATATCATAGTTCTTTATTGCAGCATAATTTATCCCTAGTTCATTTATAACATCTATAAAAGAGCTATCTATTGCTAAGGCTTCATTAAGATAATAAATAGCCTTTTCATAGAGCTCCAAATTTCTATATGCTACAGCTATATAATATAAAAGATAAGGGTCATCAGGATTTAGATTCAGCCTCTCTAAGAGAATCCTCAGAGATTCTTCAGGTTTTGATGCTACCAGTTCTGATGCCTTCTTATAATCTAATTGTTCCTTAATATCCTCTAGGATACCATGAATCTCTTCTATCTCTTCTCCACCCCTTGCGATGTAATTATGAAGCTTAATATTAGCTAAGCCTAAGTCTCCATTTGAGTAGGCTATTAACCCTTCAATCAGATCAGGATATTCATCATTTTGATAGTATTCCTTATAATTCTCAAGAAGAGCAAGTTGTATATTTGAAAACTCATTATCCCTACTCCTAATTAACTCACCAACGTTTATCGCCTGTCTAAAAACCTCCTTATCATTATTAATTTCTAGTAAACCTCTTAAAAGTATAAAGGTCTTTTCAAATTCTTCCTTTTTAAAATACTCGGCTATTTTGCTTTTAATATAGTCTGAATTAACAGAGTTTGAGGATAGGATTGCTTTATACTCAGTGTTATATTTAAAACTTGGGTCAGCTCCTAAGACATAAAACATTCCCTCAATAAAATAGACCATTGATAGATTTTCTTGAGCTTTACTTCCATTAACAATGTATTGTGAGTTTATAGGTAAAAGTATAAAATCCTCTTTTAAAACCATATCATTCAATGGAAAGTACTCTAATAATTTCTTCTTTTCAATTTCTAGAAAGAGATGTTTATTTAAACTTTCTCTAAATTTTGCGTTATAATCCATTACTACACCACCTAAGAATATTAATGCTATAAATAAATCAATGGCTACTTTCGGGTAATATTTTTATATTAAATATCCCCCCTTCTGCAGCCAATAATTAACTGAATTATAATAACTACTAATTCATTAACAAATTAATTATACTATATTTTGTTAGTTTTGAAAGACATAATTTGTGATTATAGGTAATTTTAGTTTACAAATCAGACTTATAAAAGAAATAAAGATTCATGGGAAAGCCAATTGCTATCCCACAAACCTTTTATTCTAAACTTTTCTCAATGCCTATCAGTGCTATTATTGAGTCGATATTATCATCAATAGATATCTCTGAACCTATCTCTAAATCAGCAACCCTATAAACACTTCCCACCTGAGCTTTACTTAAATCTACATTTATGAATTTAGGTAGCTTTTCAGGTGTACAAGATATCTTAACACTATTTTTTTCTCTCTGTACAATGGCTCCTGAATTAGCTATTTTATCTTCACCAACATAGTTAATAGGAATTTCCGCGGTTATAGTTTTATCTTTAGTAATTTCCTCCATATCCACATGAATTATCCTATGGCTCACAGAATCTCTCTGTATCTCTTTAATAAAAACCTTATGAGGCTCTTGTTCAACGATAAGATTTAAGATTGCATGTTCCCCATTATTATGTATTTCTCTATTTAACTCCAGTTCACTTACTTCAAAAAGAAAATTATTTCGATTCATTCCATATAATATTCCCGGCACCTTACCCTGTCTTCTGATTCTTCTGGCACTTTTACCTTTAAAATCTTGACGTATTGTTCCATTTATATTTTCCATTAAAATCCCTCCTACATAGAATTATCTCCAATAGATAACTATTTTATTCAATGGCTATACGATTTCTATTGCACTGTAAAAGTAATTAATCTATAATTAAATTGTTTTTCATAAGAACTTAATTTTATTATGAGAATATATAATAAAAACAAGATAGAAGGAAGGTGCCGTATTCACTTGTATAAACTTAATCAAAATGAAACTCCACTTTTTGATGCACTCATGGAATATGTAGATAGAGAAACAATACCTTTCCATGTTCCTGGGCATAAAAAGGGAGAAGGTATGGACGAAGAATTTAAAAACTTTATTGGGAAGAACCCCTTTAAAATCGATGTTACAGTTTTTAAGCTAGTTGATAGCTTGCATCACCCAACAGGACCAATAAAAGAAGCACAAGCCTTGGCTGCTGATGCATATGGCTCAGATGCTGCTTTTTTCTCAATTCATGGTACCTCTGGTGCTATTCAAGCCATGATTATGTCCGTGGTAGGGAATGGAGATAAAATTATTGTTCCTAGGAATGTTCATAAGTCCGTTACAGCAGGCATAATACTAAGTGGTGCCCTTCCTGTATATATGCAGCCTGAACTTGATAAAAATGTTGGAATAGCCCAGGGAGTAACCCCTGAGACTGTAAAAATGACCTTAGAAGAGAACCCTGATGCTAAGGCAGTACTGATAATAAATCCAACCTATTACGGTGTTGCAACAGATATCAAAAAGATTGCTGATATAGTCCACAGCTATGATATCCCATTAATAGTTGATGAAGCGCATGGGCCACATTTAGGTTTTAACGACAAACTTCCATTATCTGCTATGAACGCTGGAGCCGATATGTGTGCACAAAGCACTCATAAGATAATTGGAGCTTTAACTCAATGCTCTCTTCTTCATGTAAAAAGTAAATATGTAGATAAAAAAAGAGTTCAGCAGGTATTAAACTTGCTTCAGACTACCTCCCCCTCTTATATACTCATGGCCTCCCTTGATTGTTCCAGGAGGCAGATTGCATTAAATGGGGAAGATTTATTAAATCAAACTATAGCCTTAGCTGAGTATGCTAGAGATGAAATAAATAAGATTCCTGGCTTCTATTGCTTTGGCAAAGAGCTTTTAGGTAATCCTGGAGTTCATTCTATAGATCCAACAAAGCTTACTATTACCTGTAGGGAGCTTGGTATCACTGGATATGAATTAGATACTATCTTAGCTGAGAAGTATCATATACAGGTAGAGCTTTCTGATTTATACAATGTTCTAGCTGTTGGCTCCTTTGGAGATACTCCAGAGTCCATAGGAAGCCTCATCGACGCATTAAAAGAAATAAGCGAAGATTATTCTGATAAAGGTAGGGTAAAACCTGATTTCTTTGATATACCGCAAATACCAGAAAGTGCTATTATACCTAGAGAAGCTTTTAACAGTAATAAGGTATCAACACCACTTATGGATAGTGTAGGGATGATAAGCGGTGAATTTTTATTGGCTTATCCACCAGGTATACCTGTTCTCTGTCCTGGAGAGATAATAACTCAGGAAATAATTGATTATGTATACGACCTTAAGAAAGCTGGTTTATATGTTCAAGGAACCGAGGACCCTTCTGTAGAAAATATAAAAACTGTAAAAAGATAAAAATTTAAGCTATCTCACAACTTTATAATTGTGAGATAGCTTATTTTTTATAGGTATATTAGAGTTCTAATCCTATCTTTAGAGCTTCATTATTTGATTGTAATAATGTCTCTTTTATATTATTTCTTAGTATTTCCTCCCAGTTGAGTTCTTCCAGTTCGCAAGCTTTAATAAGAGCTCCCAGAAGTATAATATTCTGTATTCTTAAATCACCAATTCTTTCCGCTTCTCCATAGGCATTTATTGCTTTTAGTTCTATCCCTTCCTCTAATAATTCAGAAAAAATCAACTCAGGATAGTTCTCACCACCCACTAAAACGGTCACTGGCCTTATCTCATAATCATTAATAATCACCTTACCTTCAGGTTTTAAATACTTAATCCACCTAGCAGCTTCGACTTTCTCAAAGGAAACAATAATATCTACTGTTCCCATCTCTATTAAAGGAGAATAAACCTTATCGCCATATCTAACCTGAGTAACAACACTTCCTCCTCTTTGAGCCATTCCATGAACCTCAGACATCTTCACATCAAAGCCATGCTTTAGTAATCCTTCGGTAAAAATTTTTGATGCCAGTATAGTTCCCTGTCCTCCAACACCCACAAACAAAACATTCTTAATCATATTAAACCACCTTCTCAATAGCACTAAATGGGCATACCTGCTTGCAAATTTCACAACCATTGCATTGTGCTGAATCTATAGCTACTGAATTTTTCTTGAAGCTCAACGCCGGACATCCGGTTCTTAAGCATGCCTTACATCTCCTGCACTTTTCTATATTCACATGACATTTTAATCCTTTTCTTATTCTTATTACGTCCTTTTTTAAAGCACAAGGCTCTTTAGTAACTATCACGAAGGGCTCTTCGGAAGCCTTTGCATCTTTAATAGCTTCTCTAAGCTTCTCTAGATTATAGGATTCAATAACCCTCATATTTTCTTTCTTAATACCTAAGGAAAGTACTATATTCTCTATTGGAATGATCGGTGCCTCTTTTCCCATAAGAGTTTTCCCCGTCCCTGGATTTTCGTTATGTCCTGTCATCCCAGTGGTTCTATTATCTAATATGCAGGTAACAATAGGTTCATTATTATAGATTGAATTAATAAGTCCAGTTATGCCTGAATGAAAAAAGGTTGAATCCCCTATAAAAGCAAATATCTTTTTATTATCCTCATCCATTCTTCTAGCCTTACTTAATCCTATTCCTCCGGAAATTGATGCTCCCATACAAATTACTGTATCTGTTACATTTAATGGCGGCATCATTCCTAGAGTATAACACCCAATATCACCAGTAGCTATAATATCTTTATGCTTTGCTACCTCATAAAAAATTCCCCTATGAGGACAACCAGCACATAAAACTGGAGGTCTATTAGGAAGCTGTCCATTATAATTATAGGTAATATTAGGCTTATCACCTAAAATAGACTCTCTGATTATTTCAGGATTTAATTCTCCACATATAGGTATTAAGTCCTTACCCTGGCAGCTTATGCCAATGGTCTTTACATAATTCTCTATAAAAGGCTCATTTTCCTCAATTATCAGAAGCCTGTCTACCTTTCCTGCAAATTCCTTAATTAGTGTGTCAGGCATGGGATAGGTAAAACCTAATTTTAAGTAAGAAGCTGTTTCACCAAAAACCTCCTTACAATATTCGTAGCTTATTCCACTGGTGATTATTCCAATAGAATTTTCATGAAGCTCCATTCTGTTTAAAGGAGATTTATTAGATTCCTCTCTGAGCTTATTAAGCCTCTTTTCAACCTCTATGTGTTTTGGCCTAGAATTAGCTGGGATCATTATATACTTTTTTGTATTCTTTTCATAATTCTTCACTGGCTTTTCTACTCTTTCTCCCAGCTCTACAATACTTTTTGAATGAGAAACACGGGTCGTAAGCC
>JAEXSY010000202.1 GCA_023440105.1 Bacillota bacterium | reverse complement strand
GGTACGACCATGACTGGATGGATATTGACTTTGTCCAATGCCTCCGGTACTGGTGTTTTAGGCCAGCTTTTATCAACATCCACTCTAATTGCTCTCTTTGCTTTTATAGGAATATGTCTTTATCTATTAGCAAAGAAGAGCTATTTGAAACATTTTGGTACAATACTTTTAGGGTTGGCTACTCTTCTTATGGGGATGATGACTATAAGCAGCTCTGTGGCTCCTTTGAAGGAAAGTGCACAGTTTGCTAGTATTTTGACCTTTTTTTCAAACCCTATTATGGGAATATTAGCAGGAGCCCTGGTGGCTGCTATCGTACAGAGCTGCTCTGCTGGAGTAGGAATACTACAAGCTATTTGCGTTACGGGAATGATCTCTTATGACGTCTGTATTCCACTGATTTTAGGCATCAATGTTGGTGCTTGTGTGCCGGTGATGTTTTCAATGATTGGGTCTACAAAGGCTGGCAAAAGAACCTCATTGGTTTATCTCTACTCAAATTTAATGAGTATTGTAATAATATATGCTTTTTATATACCATTAAAGAGTATACAAGGTTTGCATTTTTTAGATAATACCGCTACTGTTATGGGTATTGCTATACTTAATACATCTTTAAGAATAATAACATCTGCTGTACTCCTTCCAAGCCATAAACTGTTGGAAAGGTTAATTTATCTAACTATTCCCTATGATAGCAGTGAAAATGAAGATGAGGAACATATAAACAAACTAGAGGAAAGTTTAATAAATTATACAGCTACTGCTATTGAACAGTGCCAGGATACGGTATACAGAATGGCTAATATGGCTAAGGATAATGTTATGAGAGCTATATCACTTTTAGAAGAATATGATTCTGAAAAGGCTGCCCTTATTGTAGAAAAGGAAAAACTTCTAGATAAATATGAAGATAAGCTTGGGACGTATATAATTAAGATTAGCACTGGAGATTTAAATGCTAATCAGCAGGATATAATTACTGAGCTATTAAATTCCATAGGAGATTTAGAAAGATTAGGAGATCACGCAGTAAATCTATCAGAAGCCGCAGCAGAAATTCATGAAAAACAATTGAAGTTTTCAATAAAAGCATTAGATGAGCTAGCGATTTTAACAAGTGCAGTAATAGAAATCCTTGATATTACAATTGATGCTTTCTGTAATAACAATTATGAAAATGCTTATAAGATTGAGCCCTTAGAAGAGGTTTTGGATACATTATGTAAGGAGATTAAGATTATGCATGCTAAAAGGCTTAAAGATGGCTATTGCACCATAACCTTAGGGTTTATCTACAATGATATAGTTAATAATTATGAAAGAATTGCCGATCATTGTACAAATATTGCCTTTTATACCTTAAGAAGAAATAATATAACCTATGAGGCTCACTCCTACGCAGTAAAAGCAATTTCTTCTCCTGTGTATCAAGAAAAGATTCATGAATATCAAGAAAAATACTTAAGCTTTTTACATGGAATCAGTCTATAACCGCACATCTATATATATGAAATAATTAATAGACAACAATAAACAAAATTAAAAATTTAGTATCTCTTAGAAAGTTAGTTTCTAAGAGATTTTTTATATTCTCATAGATTATTTTTACTACTTGCCCATGCGAACACTTTCTCACTTCTATGGTGCCATCCACCTGACATCACCTGACACCACCCGACAGTTCCCTGTAGTATAATATAATTATAATATTTTGAAACCTTAAGGCGTTGTATTGAGTGTTTATTATAGTAAGGATGGAAAGAGGTGCACCTTGAATAACTATGGTTTTAACCCTAAGGAAGCTTATGAGGAATATAAAAATTTGGTTTATCGCCTAGCTCTGGCCAGGACAGGGGATATAAATGATGCAGAGGATATATTGCAGGAGGTCTTTTATAGGTATATAAGGAAAAAGCCCGTGTTTGAAAGTTGTGATCATGGGAGGGCTTGGTTTATTACCGTTACTATTAATTGTACCAAGAGCTTTTTTAATACTGCCTATAGAAGGCATAGTGCACCGCTTACGGAGGATATTAAAAGTGAGGATATGGAGATAGACACAACTCTTTCTGTGGTTTTATCCCTCCCTCAAAAATATAGGACAGTTATCCATCTTTACTATTATGAGGACTATAGCATAAAGGAAATAGCTAATCTTCTTCAGTGTAGCGAAAATACCGTTAAAACAAGGCTTACAAGAGGAAGAGAAAGATTAAAAAAAGCTTTAGGGAGTGAAATAGATGTTTAAGAGAAACTATAAGAAAGCTATGGATAAGTTTACCCCAAGTGAAGCTGTGGATAATAAAATAGAAAAAATCATGGAAAAGGAAAGCTCTAAGGGAAGCTTTTTTAAACCTAACAGCCCTAATAGGTATTATAGAGGGAGGAGGTTAACCCCTGCTTTAGCTCTTGGTCTTGCTTTAATTATACTTGTAAGTCTCTGGCCGTTAATATCAAGAGGAGATTTTCAAGAAGCATCTGATTATGATTATGCCTATAATGATGAGTTAGCCGTAAAAGTTTCCTATAAGGATATTTACGAGATATTTGATAGTAATTGGGGAGGAAAAAGAGAAGGTGCTGCAGACTATTCAGGAGGACGCGATGACAGTGCTAAGGCTCCTCTAGAAGAAGCCACGCAGGATAATAGTGCAGACAAGAACGATGGCTCCATATCTCAGGATGAGGGATCCGATCCATCTATAGATTATTCAAAAACTAATATTCAGGAGGAAGATGTAGACGAAGCGGATATTGTAAAAACCGATGGCCGTTATATTTACATGGCAGTAAATCAAAAGATTGAGGTTTCAGAAGCAGAGAAGGGAGAGCTCGCTCATTTAGCTACCATTGATTTCTCAGAGAAGGGCTTTAATATAAGAGAAATATATCTTCAAGGAGATATACTAGCTATTATAGGCAGCAAATATCAGGATGTATTTTATAAAAATAATGAAAGCACAAAAATATTAGAAGATAGAATGTATCCTATGATGGAAGATACGGTAGTATATTATTTTGATGTGTCTGAGCCTTCTAATCCTAAGGACTTGGGAAGTACAGAGCAGAACGGCTACTATTTATCCTCTAGGTTGGTGGAGGGAAGTCTCTACCTTGTGACTAATAAGTATTACTACTCTGAGCCTAGGGAGGAGGATCCTAGAACCTATATACCCTCCTATAAGGAAGGAGATAAGGAAAGTATCATTGAAGAAAAAGACTTATCCATAGCTCCTGGAGAGTTAGAAGCTAGCTATATAGTCATATGTGCTTTTAATCTGGAGAGCCAAAAATGCACTTCCTCCAAGGCTATTTT
>JAEXSY010000452.1 GCA_023440105.1 Bacillota bacterium | reverse complement strand
GTTAAGTACTGTACTCTTACCGGCACCGCTGGCACCTAGCACCACAACAAATTCTCCTTTATCAATGGTGAAATTAACTCCATCAACTGCTTTGATTTCTACCTCGCCCATTTTATATATCTTTTTTACGTCTCGCATCTCAATGTATGCACTCAATTTTTTCCACCTCGATATTCTATATTGCTTTATAAATTTATCTATTAACAGAGGCGACCATTCTATTATAAGTATGCCTCTTCCCTCTTATGGCTATGCTGTAGGCTGTTATATTTTCTGGAACAGCCATTCCAGGGTAGCCAGCGTCACCTATATGGTGCATATCCGTTCCTGTCATCTTGCACATGAGGGCTATTTCTCTTATAGTAGCCTCATCAGCCCCCTCCTGAGAGGTTCCTATCGCTGTGAGAGTAAGGACCCCTAAGCTATGAGCATAATCTACTAGCTCTCTAATGTACTCCATGGTTATTCCCGGAACAGTTCCTGGTGCAGGGAATAATATTACATCGGCGCCTGCTTCTACAAAGCTCTTTACATCCTCCCTAGTGATTATATTCTGTGCTGATTCCTTATGAGAACCGGCTGCATGCATTTTTCCGGCAATCAGCAGCAAGGAATCTCCAACCTTTCTTTTAATGCTCCTTAAAGAAGCTGCTATGGCTTTATTGGAAACGCCTGTACCAGGATTTCCTGTGAGCACTATAAAATTAACTCCCATATCAGCTGCTTTTTTCCCATTTTCTGCAGTAGCTAGTCTTCCAGTGGAGAGCTTTGTAATCTCCCCTAGAGTTTTCTCCTCTTCATCAACTGGTTCTAAATTAATCCCTACAGGCCTACCTGTAAGCCTTTTTACTTCACGAACTACCTCTTTCTTTTCCACATGATCATAGCCATAAACCATAGGGTTATCCACATCAAAAACGTTCAAAATAATCATATCAGCCCCAAAGGCAGCAACAGCCTCTGCGTTGCTATAAGGATAAAACATTGATGGTACTGTTCCTACTGTCTCAGCTACCATCACCCTTCCTTCACTGGCAGCAATAGCCTCTATAAGCTCCTTAGTATTTAAAGAAAGCAGCTCTGAAGAAGTACTGCTTATAAACCTTTTTACCATAAATAAATCCTCCCCTTTTATAATTTATCATTTAAATATTAACTGTATTTTAAGTTATATTAAGTGTTAGAAACAACTTAAATTACCCAATACAATTAATGTAATTCTATAAATAATTATATTATATAATCAAATTAAGTGATATAAGTTTATAAGTGAATTAATATTGTATTTACTTCAAGTTAATATGCTATAATTGTATTGCCTAAGATATTTATAAATGGATACTTCTACCTTAATGAAGTATCCTTATAGCAACGCAATTATGTAAACGTATACCGGAAGAGGAGGTAGTTATTCAGATTAAAGCTTTTATTATTGGTAAGACTTTATACAAATCAATTATATTATTAAAGGGGATTTAACCATGGACAATAATCAGGTAAAGCTAAAAAGAGCTATAAGCTCTGAGACCTTTATATTTTTGTTTATCTTCTTAGGCTTCTTTTGCACCCTAGGCTTTATAATGGGTGGAGTAAACATGATTAACACCTTAATTGGCACAGCCTACCAGCTGCTTATGGATACAGTATTTTATATTCTAGCTGCGGCAGTGGTTGCTGGTGCAATTTCCAGTCTTCTTTCAGAATTTGGTGTAATAGCCTTGATAAACAAGGTGCTATCTCCTCTGATGAAACCAATCTATGGACTTCCAGGGGCAGCCTCCATGGGTATAATAGCTACCTATGTATCAGATAATCCTGCAATACTTCCCTTAGCTAATGATAAAAACTTTAGGAGATACTTCAAAAAATATCAACTACCAGCCCTTACGAATCTTGGTACTGCCTTTGGTATGGGGCTTATTGTCACAGCATTTATCATAGGAATACCCGCACCCTCTGGAGAGAGCTTTGTCCTTGCTGCAGTAATTGGAAATCTTGGTGCCATGATAGGAAGCTTTGTGAGCACAAGATTGATGCTCCGCCATACCTCAAGGGTTTATGGTACTGCAGAATATTGTGACCCAGCCGATAAGGACACCTTAGATATAACTAATGATTTTAGAGTTGTCCGGGATGGAAATGTGGGCTTAAGAGCGATTAATTCCCTTTTAGAGGGTGGAAAGCTGGGAGTAACCCTTGGCTTTGATATCATCCCAGGAGTTCTAATAATATGCACCCTTGTGCTTATGCTTACCAACGGACCTTCTGCAAGTGGTATATATACAGGAGAAGCCTTTCAGGGAGTTGCCTTCTTTCCCTGGATCGGCGAAAAGCTTTCCTTTATTTTGAAGCTACTTTTTGGATTTACCAGCGCCGAGGCTGTTGCCGTTCCCATCACAGCTCTGGGAGCTGCTGGAGCTGCTATAGGCTTAATTCCAAAGCTTGTGGAAGCAGGCAAAGCCACTGGAGTAGACATAGCAGTATTCACCGCCATGTGCATGTGCTGGAGCGGCTACCTCAGCACCCACGTGGCGATGATGGATAGCCTTAAGGCCCGTGAGCTCACAGGGCGTGCCATTTTATCCCACACCATTGGAGGAATCTCGGCAGGTGTCGCTGCACATCTTCTATACAAGGGTATATTACTCCTGGGTTCAATTTTGTAATTCTTGAGTTTTCCAATATACTGAAGCCCTTTAATCTGTCGTCCTCTATGAAATAAATCTCTTGGAATAATTAATATGGTGTTATAAAAGAATAAAGTGCACAAATTAAAGTATAAAAACAGCCGAGCCTCAGGAGTAGCTCCAAGGCTCGGCTGTTTTATTTTTTATTCACTAATATTCTCATAGACACCAGAACTTGTTACACTAACTTTATTCTCTGGTCAAGCGATCGGGTAATAGCTATACTCTACAGCTATTTTATCCTAACCTTAAATTCTTCCTGTATTCTGGCAGGATAATCATTAATCCTTAAGGTTATAGTACCCTGTAGTTCTTTATCCGTGTCTATGGTTATAGCTCCACTCCTTAGCACCCCTTCATTAGGCTCAGCTCCATAGTTACTCATAGAAGCAATTTCTAAGAGTTCTCCCCTGTCATCTATGATATCATGCTGAAAGATAAAGTATCCTGTATTTATTTCTTCTCCATCCTTACTATAAAGCTTTGGCAGCCTATCCTCATAGGTAAAGTTTATGGTAGTGCTATCTTCACTTCTTTCGGCTATCTCAAAGTGTAGGGTGCTGTCAGGAGCCTTAACAACCTCTTCCTTATCCAGATCAAAAATCACTTCTAGCTTATCCTTATCCAGTGCTCTAACAGCACTTCCCCTTACATAAAGCTCCTTTGAATCACTAAAATAGCTACTTTGAAAATATAGGGTTAATTCATTTTCTCCAATTGCTCCTGTTACACCCTGTGGCCTGCCCCATACCACACCTTTTTCATTAACTATTTCTATATCCTCAAAGGTAAGCAGCTTTTTAGTGTTATCTTCTGGCATTTCCATTTCTAGACTTATCAAAGTAGGGGTTATCCTAGCTTTTTTGAACCTTACCTTCTGCCCTTCTATCCCTATAGTTTTTTTAATTTCTCTCTCCTCTACCATTTCTAAGAGCTTATCTTTATCAATATTAAAGGAAAATTTCCAGGTATCCTTAAGAACTATTTTTTCTCCTATTGAACCATCTTCATTATAATCCTGATTCTTTATCTTTATACTTAGATTAAACTCCTCAGGAATTTCAGTATCAGAGCCAAGAAAATGAACGCTCAGTGTCCGTACATCTTTGTCATGAGACTCTATTGGCATAGAATACATGTCATAGGAAAAAATAAGCTTATTACCTGACTGGTCGAAAAACTCAAGATCATCTATAGAAATACCATTATAAATCTCGCTTTCATTGACTATCTCATAGAATATTTCTGCCTTTGAGGTATCGACGATTACATCCTTCAATGTTATTGATATATCCTGCTTTTCCACTGTTTTATTAACCCTTATAACAAAATCCTTCTCCACAGCAGCCTCTAATCCCTTGTCCCCATAAACCATCTCCACTATATAACTAAGCCCTGGTATATTACTCACACTTTTAGCAAAGGCAGGAGATATATAAATCATAGACACAAAAAATATGGAGGCAAATACAGCTGCTAGGGTACCGGCGAGTCTTATTTGTTTTCTGAAGATGGTCTTTCTTCCCTTCCTGGCACCCTTGAAAATAAATTCATCTATATTCGCAGGTGGTTCAATTATTTCGGTCTCCTCTAGAAACTTCTCTATTTCTTCCTGTTCTAGAAGCTCTATTAATTTTTCCTCCTGCGGAAGCTCAATCATATCCCTATATAGCTTTTCATACCCTCTGTCTTCCTTCATTGCACATACCTCCTTCCATTGATATGGCTCTCATAGCTTTAAGTCCTCGCCTGATATAGCTTTTTACTGTGCCTTCTGGAATTCCCAAAGCTTTAGAAATGTCACTGGTGGTCATGTCCTTAAAATACTTTAATGCAATAACCCTGCTATACTCTGGTTTTATACTCCCAAGAAGACTATCTAAATAAATCTTGTCCACAGAAACTTCATCTGATTTCTTCTCGTAAGTCTTATCCACAATAGAATCTATAGAAACAGACTCTGAGGTCACTACCGTCTCACGGCTATTTTTCTTAATCTGATCAAGAGCGTTATTTATAGCTATCTTCATTAGCCAGCCTTTGAAACCCTCTGGATTTTTCAGGCTTTTAATATTTATTAAAGCTCTGTAGGTAACCTCCTGAACGCCTTCTAAGGCTCCCTCTTGATTCTTCAAATAATAATATAGGGTTTTATATAAGAGTACTTTATGCTCTCTCATAAGCTCTATAAAGGCCTCTTCATTTCCTCTTTGGGCTTCTTTAACCTTCAATTCCAGCTCCATGTTTAACCTCCTTGCTCTTGATACATACTATTACAGCTATAAAATCACTTATATAATATAAGACTTGCACAAAAGAAAAAAAGATGCAATTAATTATGAATTAATTTTAAATTTTCTTTTGCAGTTAATTTATGTCTTTGTACAACTATGGTAACAGCTTATAATGAAGTTAGGGGTGTTAAGGATTTCATATTAAGCCTTAATAATAAATCACTATAAAGGGGATAAGAATATGGGTGTCACTAATAGCTTGTTGAACGAAAGAGAGGTAACAAAGGAAATAAATCTTTGTGATGATAATGGTAAGCTTTTAAAGGACAGCATTGTCTGGGCAAGAAAACCCTTAATCAACTGTAATGTAACTAAGAACTGGCTAAGAAAAAAGAAATGGAATTACTGGTGTATCACCAACGAAGAATGTTTGTTTTCAGTAACTATTTCAAATATTGATTATGCTGGGATGATATTTGCATATTTTTTGGATTATAAAAGTGGACTCTTCATAGAAAAAACTGTTATATCTCCCTTTGGAAAAGGCTGTGATATGCCAACTAGAGTCAATGAATCTGTATCCTTTAACAGCAATAAGCTATCTATAAGCTTTGTTAATGAGGAGGATGGAACTAGGATAACTGCCTCATGCAGCGACTTCAACGGCTTCGAGATGAACGCTGATTTTACGGTTTTTCGTCCAGATGGACATGAAACCTTGAATGTAGTAGTCCCCTGGGATGAGAGTCACTTCCAATTCACCTCTAAGCAGCAGTGCCTTCCGGTAAAAGGTAGTCTCACCGTAGGAAGTAAGACCTATAATCTCACATCAAAGAAAACCTTTGGCTGTTTAGACTTCGGTCGAGGCATATGGCCTTATAAGGTTACCTGGAATTGGGGCAGCGCCTCAGGAGTTCAGAATGGCAGGACCATAGGCTTAAATTTAGGTGGACAGTGGACCGATGGGACTGGAATGACTGAAAATGCAATTATTATCGATGGAAGGCTCACTAAGATCAGTGAGGACTTGAATTTTATATATGATAAGAATAATTATATGAATACCTGGAAAGTAAAATCTACCGTTACAGATAATATAGACTTGACCTTTATTCCCTTCTATGAAAGGATAGCTAAAACAAACCTTAAAATAGTAAGATCAGAGGTTCATCAAATGGTAGGCTACTATTATGGAACTATAAAAGATGAAAATGGAGTTACCTATGAAATAAAGGATTTATTAGGCTGGATTGAAGATCATTATGGGCAGTGGTAACCACTGCCCCTTAATCCTACTCTCTGCCGAAGCTGAGGATAAAATCATTATATCTCTTGAGAGCCTCTTCTGGTAAGTCCAAATGATCCTTTTCTGGAACTTCAGCATACTCTACCCTGTGTCCAAGCTTCCTCATGGCTTTAACGAAGGTATCAGAGTGCTTTTCTTTATTCACCATGGTATCCTCTAGAGTATGTACAATATAATACGGTATATCTGGCATCTCCATTATTTGTTCTATAGGAGATGCTGTTTTTATTGCTTCTTCTAATGGCATATTATAATGGGCAAAAGCATGATAAATAGTTCTTGGAAGATCAACTCTTTCCATATAATGATACTGCAGATCGCATACAGGGCAGTTAGCAGCACAGGCTGCTGGAGTCCTTTGTGCATATCGACTGTATATTAAGGCACTTAGTCCCCCCATACTTCCTCCCGTAGAGATGATAGGCGTATTGTCCTCAAGAGAATACTTATCAAATATTGCTTCCACTATGGCGTCAACAGTTTTCACTGCAGTAGAATTCATCCAGCTCCATGGTCCATAATAAGGGAATACATAAAGAAGACCTTTTTCTCCACAGTCCTTTGCCAGCTCACTGTGTTCAGAAACCATTCTTCCTCCTCTGCCTAGTCCGTGAAACTCTAAAACTATTCCTTTAATAGGTTTTTTGCAGATATCCTCGTTGGTATGAGCAAAGTACTCTAAGTTTGTTTTATTTATTATATTCAATTCTATACCCTCCTTGTAAATATATATTTTGCTAATTCTTCTATACTAAAAACATTTTGTTATTTTGTTGTAATGTATTTCTGCAATAATAGCTATATAAAAAAAGTGGCTATCGCCACTTCTACTGATATTTACTTAAAAACTCCTCAAGGGTCAAGTTATTCTTTGTTATGTATTCGCTATAGGGAAGCCCCACATATCTATAATGCCAGGGTTCATAGGCGTATCCAGTTATGTCTTCTTTACCTTCTAAGTATCTTAATATGAATCCATATTTATAGGCATTTTCCGAAAGCCACTTAAATGCAGCTGTATTATCAAAACCCTCATCCAGGCTCTGATAATCCTGTGCCACTATATCCATGGCAAGCCCTGTTTGGTGCTCTGAGGCTCCCGGCTGCGCAGAATATTTTTCTGTATGAGCTCTACCTTTAACTCTTAGATTTGTTTCATACAGATTCTTTTGTATAGAATAACTCCTATAGCCAGAGTTAGCTAAGAGGATAATCCCATCTTCTTTAGCTGCCTCAAAAAGCTCTTCTAAAGCCTTTGCAGCCTTTTCTTCCATTACCCTTACAATTATATCTGAGGAGGCTGTAAAAGAAACATTCGGTAGAACCAAGGTCTTCGGTTCATAACTCTCCTCTAGCCTTACCTCTTTATTTACAAGCATAAGATATTCATCCTGGAGATTGGCCTTTACAAAGGAATGGAAAAGCTCCTGAACCTCACTTAATATTGCTCCTGCTATCAGTGCGTTGCCACCATATTTCTCAGGTTCTTCTTCTGTGCTTTGAGCTGTTATAGAGGACAATAGTGCTTTATTTTCTGGTAAATCCATATATGTACAACCAGCTGCTGATAATATTATAATTAATCCAAATATCAATACTGTATATGTTTTTTTGTTCATCCTCTCACCCCCCTAGTAAATTATACATAATATCTCAACTTAATTATATAATATATTACAAAAATCTACAGAAGTTTAATAAAAGTTTTACAAACTGTATATACAGAGTTTACGAAACCTTACCAATGGATTATAATAATCTGCCAATGATATGTTTTATTCCTAAATGTTACAAAAGTCCCTTGAAATTGCTGATGAACGTGTTATGATAAAGCAGAAACCTATATATACATAACTAGCTTCAATTTAAGGAACTAAAGAATAGTACTCTTTTAATAACTAAAAAAACTATGGAGGAGGTATTATCATGGATAATATAAAGCTTACTAATATGACAAGTCACGGTGGCTGAGCCGCCAAAATTGGCCCTGGTGCCCTGGCGCAGGTTCTGTGTCAGCTACCTAAGTTTTCTGATCCCAACTTAATTGTAGGATTTGATAAAAGCGATGATGCTTCCGTTTATAAAATAGATGATAATTTAGCCCTTATCCAGACTGTGGATATATTTCCACCGGTAATCGATGATCCCTATGAATATGGTCGTATAGCAGCAGTAAATTCTTTAAGCGATGTTTACGCCATGGGAGGCAATCCTAAGCTGGCCATGAATATATTCTGTTTTCCTGAGGATTTGCCTAAAGATGTTGTACATGCAATCCTACAAGGAGGCTATGAGAAGGTCAAGGAAGCAGATGCGATTATTACAGGTGGTCATACCATAAAGGATGCCGTACCTAAATATGGTCTTTCTGTTACAGGCTTTGCACACCCTTCTGAAATATTGACCAATAGCGGTACTAAACCAGGAGATATCTTAATCTTAACTAAGGCCTTAGGCACAGGTATTCTCACTACTGCCTGCAAGACTGATCTCCTTAACGCATCTCACTATAAAGAGCTAGTTTCTTCTATGACAATGCTAAACAAATATGCAGCTGAGGTTATGGGGAGGTTT
Source organism: Bacillota bacterium (assembly GCA_023440105.1). GTDB lineage: Bacteria > Bacillota > Clostridia > Clostridiales > Clostridiaceae > JAEXZL01. The sequence continues at coordinate 4,270 of JAEXSY010000452.1, read as the reverse complement.
AAAGCTAATAGCTGTACTGATATTACTGGCTTCGGTCTTTTAGGACATGCTTTTGAAATGGCAGAGGGTAGTGGCTTGAGCCTCAGAATCGACTCCTCAAAGCTTCCTATACTACCAGGAGCTATAGACATGGCTAAGCTAGGAATAATACCCGGTGGCGCCTATACCAACAGAGAATATCTTAAAAATAGTGTTCTATTTAAGGAAAAGCTGCCAGTGGAGCTATCAGATATAATGTTTGATCCACAAACAGCAGGCGGCCTATTGATTTCCATACCTGAAAAGGAAGGTATAAAGCTCCTATCTGCTTTAAAGGATACAGTGCCAGTTGCTGAAATAATTGGCTCAGCGGAAGAATTCAAGGATTATAGTATAATAGTAGAATAAATAATTAAGGCTTTTGTAAAATATCTAATTTTACAGAGGCCTTTTTGCTAATAATTCACTATTATCCCTTCTATTTATGAATACAAGCAACACTATAGAAATAATCAATACTTGTTAAATAATTATCCAAAAATACTATTTTACAATAAAATACATATCCCTTATGCTTAATAAGGAACATTAAAACTAATGGGGGATACTGATATGATTCGAATAAATGCAATAGGAGAAACATGCCCTATGCCAGTGGTTAAGACCATTAAAGCTTTAGAAGAGCTTAATGGTACTGGCACAGTGGAAACTCTTGTAGATAATGAAATTGCTGTAGAAAATCTCACAAAGATGGCTACTAACAAGGGTTATGATGTAACCGTTGACAAACTACCTATTCACCAGTTCAAGGTGACTCTCAATACCGGGAAGAAAGCGGAAAGCTCTTCAGAAGCTTCTGCTGACTTAAATGATAATATAGCTAGTAATGAAAATATAGTAAGCAATAAAAATAGAGTAGTTGTTATCTCCTCAGATAAAATGGGTGAAGGAAATGACGACCTGGGTAAGGTTCTTATAAAAGGCTTCTTATATGCTGTAAGCCAGCAAGAATCCCTACCTAATACCCTGATCTTTTACAATGGTGGAGCAGTCTTTACCTGTGAGGGGTCCAATTCATTAGAGGACTTAAGCTCCATGGAAGAAAAGGGTGTAGAAATTCTATCCTGCGGTACCTGCCTTGATTATTATGGCTTAACCCAAAAGCTGAAGGTTGGACAAGTTACCAATATGTATGTAATTGCAGAAAAGATGTCTCAGGCTGATTTAATCATAAAGCCTTAAGATATTTTCTTTTATAAACAAAAATATGAAAACATTTTCCTAAGGGGGAGAAAAATATGAATATTAAGGATACGGTTAGTATTAATAAGGTACAGCAGGATGCAGAGAATTATTTCCGAGGAGGATATTTTTGCTGCGAAGCTCTAATAGCTTCTATCAGGGACAATTTTGAATTAGATATTCCTAAGGAGGTTATTGCCATGGCTTCTGGTATGGCTGTAGGAGCTGGTCGCTCTGGCTGTATGTGTGGAGCTTTAAATGGAGGTATTCTAGCCCTGGGTCTATTCTTCGGAAGAACAGAACAAAATGGCCCTCAGGACCCAAAGGTAATAAAATGTATGAAGCTTACTAATGAGCTCCATGATTGGTTCAAGGAATCCAGCGGTAAAAATGCTGTCTGCTGCCGTATCCTTACTAGGGGACTTGATATGGCTAAGGGAGAGCATAAGGAACAGTGCATCCATTTTACTGGCATCTGTGCTGCTAAAGTAGCAGAAATTATCATCCGTGAGCTTGAGCTTACAAACCTAGATAAACAAACTGCCTAGATAGGAGAAAGATTATGAATAACATAATAAAAAAAATACCAATTCCTATATGCGGCCTTAGCCTTGGCCTCGCTGCTCTTGGTAACCTGCTTCAAAGCTATTCTGAAACCTTGCGCTATATTTGCGGTATTGCCTCTGGGATTCTTATGGTTTTATTTTTGATAAAGGTAATTATGTTTCCTAAGATGATTATGGAAGACTTTAAAAATCCAATTATGGCTAGTGTTTTTGCAACCTTTCCCATGGCATTAATGCTTCTAAGTGTTTATATTAAGCCATGGCTTGGGGCTTCTTCACGATATCTTTGGCTCCTTGCAATCTTAATACACATTGGCTTGATTATATATTTCACTGTAAGCTTCCTAATAAAGCTTCAGCTGCCTAAGGTTTTTGCAAGCTATTTCATTGTATATGTTGGTATAGCTACAGCCTCCGTTACAGCCCCAGCACATGGAATGCTGTGGATTGGCACGGCTGCCTTCTGGTTTAGCTTTGTATCACTCCTTGCACTTCTAGTACTTATTACAATAAGATATGTAAAGCTTTCAGCTGTTCCTGAGCCAGCAAGACCACTGATTTGTATCTATGCTGCTCCTGTGAGCCTTTGTATTGTGGGCTATATGCAATCAATTATGCCAAAATCCTTTGGGTTTATCACTGGTATGTATGTTTTTTCATTGTTATTTTATATCTTTGCTTTAGGTAAGGCTATTAGCTATATATCCCTTCCTTTCTATCCAAGCTATGCTTCCTTTACCTTCCCTTTTGTAATCAGTGCACTAGCATCAAAGCAGGTAATGGCTTTCATGGCTAACACAGGGAAAGGGCTTCCTATACTAAAATACGTAGTGCTAGCTCAGACTATAATTGCTGCCGCAGCAGTTTTCTATACCTTCTGCCGTTATATGATATTTATTTTCAAGAGCCCTAAGGTAAAGAGCGAACAGGTAATAACTCCAGTTAAAGCTTAAATAAAAGTGAAAAGTGCGTTTTCCTACCTGGGGAAGCGCACTTTCTATTTTCTACATATTATCCTTCATCAGAAGGATATCATCCTTAAAATAGTCTAAAACAAATTTCTTAAAGACTTCCATTGTTGGAGACAAGGCAATCTTTTTGCTGTGAACAAGGTAAAAATATCTTACAAGGCTAAGATTTTCAAGTTCGAAGGTCAAATAACCCTTATCCTCCCTTCCCTCTGCAGCTATCTCAGAAATTATAGATATACCCATATTGTAGGATACTGCCTGTTTGATAGCCTGCATACTGTTCATTTTAGCAGCCACCTTAAGCTTTCTTCCACCATAAACTAGCTTACCAAGCCTATCCTGCAGCTCCTTCATGGTACCTGAGCCTTGCTCTCTATAAATAAAAGGCTCATCTATAATTTCCTCTATTTTTATAGGCCTATCTCCTATGGCTAGAAATCTATCGGTCTTTGGGGTTATGAGCACTAGCTTGTCTTTAAATACAGGTATATATTCTAAAGAAGCATCTCCCTTACTTCCTGTAAAGCCTATTTCACTTTTATTATCTGCAATGCTGGCGATTACAGAAGAGCTATCGGACTGTTCAACAAAAAATCTAATAAGAGGATGGTCTCTTTTAAAGGCTGCAAGCATTGCTGGCAGCAGGTATTCACCCGGTACACTGGAGGTCTGGATTTCTAATACACAATCCATAGTATTAATTGATGGCTTCATAGAATTAATAGCCTTCTCTCTGGTATTAAGCATATCTAAAGCATACTGAAAAAGTAGCTTTCCCTGCTTAGTAGGCACTGCTTCTCTATAAGAACGATCTATAAGAGGTAAGCCAAGCTCCTTCTCCAGAGAATTGATGTGAGCACTGATGGTAGGCTGAGTTAGAAATAATATATCTGCAGCCTTAGAGAAGCTTTTGTACTTAATAACTGCTACGAAGGCTTCTATCTGTCTAAAATCCATTTATTCTCCCCTCCTATTTAATCAGTACACGGGCATCCTTTTCCATCCGTGTTATCTTCCTTTCATCCAAGGCCTCAAGTATTATAACAGCATATTTACGGGAGGTTCCCAAGTAATCCCTAAACTCTCCCAGGGTTATACTGCCTTTTTTGCTTATATGTTCTCGTAAAACCTCTAACGCCTTCCTCCAGTGAGTAGAATGAATAAAGTATTGATAGCTTATTCTTTCAAGAACCCCTTCTGTGGCTAAGGCTTCTATAATCTGCTTAGCTAAAGCTCTATCCTTTTCTGAGGCTGCTACCTCTTCAATATCAGGAACTTCATAGCCCAGCCCCTTATATTTATCAGCTATTCTATTTTTCATTTTAAGCTGTTCATCGCTATAGGCTATTTCAAAGCCATACCTTGAAGTATAGTTCCCAGCCTCCTTAATCAGCTTTTCTTCTGCAAGCTTATTAATAATCAGCTCCAGGGCTTTTGTATCTTTAACATAAAGCTTCTCTCCAAGCCTTGTCCTAAATTCTTCCTTAAACATTCCCATAGATATTGGATTTT
>JAEXSY010000420.1 GCA_023440105.1 Bacillota bacterium | reverse complement strand
GCTGAAGGTAGTCTATCATGATTAAATCTATACCATGCTCCATTTTTATTCTTCTGCATTTAGAGCGCATTTCCATTACAGAAACACCAGCAGTATCATCAATAAATATTTGTGCTGCTGCTAAAGGGCCTGCGGCTCTAGCTATATTCTCCCAATCCTTGTCCTCTAAATTACCTGTTCTTAGAGCGAGCATATCTACATTTGCCTGGGAGCATAAGAGCTTATAAGCCAGCTGCTCCTTAGACATTTCCAGAGAAAAAATAACAACTTTTTTGCCCTCTCTAAGAGCTGCATGTTCTGCTATATTAAGGGCAAAGGTAGTCTTACCCATAGATGGTCTCGCTGCGATAAGTACCATATCACCCTTTTGAAAGCCAGAGGTTTTAGCATCTAAGTCCTTAAATCCAGAGCCTACTCCTGTAATTTCCCCTTTATTATTAAATAATCTTTCTATTTCTAAGAAGCCTCTTTCTAGAACAGTGCTTATAGGCTCGAAGTCACTGGTGCTTCTTTGCTCTGCTATTTCAAATACTCTTTTTTCTGCGTTATCTACAACCTTCTCTACATCATCTTGATTCCCATAGCTCTCTTCTATTATTTCATTAGAAGCCTTTATAAGCCTTCTAAGTATCGATTTCTGAGACACGATGTTTATGTAAGATCTAAGGTTTGCTGTAGAAGGTACAGATGTGCTTATCTCTGTTATGTAGGTAATCCCCCCTGCTGCCTCAAGCTTGCTAACAGACCTTAAGTGCTCTATAAGGGTAATCATATCTACCGGTATATCTCTCTGAGTCATCTCAACAATTGTTGAAAAAATAACCTTATGAGAATCCCTATAAAAGTCCTCTACTGACAGAGCCTCTGCCGCTGTGGCTATTGCTGCTCTATCAATTATCATTGAGCCCAGTACCGATTGCTCTGCTTCAATGTTTTGTGGCAGACTTCTCATAACAGGCATATCCATAGTCTTCACCTCTATTCCTAATGTTACTATTAATTCCCCAATAATAATTTTAATGCATATATATTATTACAACAACTTCAAAATTTATCAAGTAGCTATTTATAATTATACCTTAAAAAAAGCCTCAATAAAACTTATAAGTAAAAAAGAAAAATAAGGTGAGGAATAATTCCCCACCCTTTCCATAGCTTTATTAAAACCTTGCGGTTATTTTTCAAATAAAAGCTCCATTATCTCTTCGATACTTTCTGCAGCCTTAATCTCTATATCTTCTAAGCCATGAGGTACCTCATTTAAATTATCCTTAGGTACAATAACTAGCTTAATACCCTTTCTTCTAGCACCATATACCTTTTCGAATATGCCACCTACAGGCTTTACCTTACCCTTTAGAGATATCTCTCCAGTAATTGCTGCATCCTGTCTTATAGGCTTATTTAAAAGGGCACTCATAATGCAGATTGTAATAGCAGCTCCGGCAGAAGGACCATCGATGTTTCCTCCCCCTACTACATTTACATGAATGTCATAATCCTTTAAATCCTTATCGGATACTCTTCTTATTACAGAGGCTGCATTAAACACAGAATCCTTTGCCATAGAACCTGCTGTTTCATTAAACCTAACCACTCCTGCTCCTTTTTCCTTAGCAGGGAAAACAGAAGCTTCTATTTCTATGGTAGAGCCTAAAAATCCAGAAACTCCTAAACCATACACATGTCCCACTTCATAATCCTCTGAGATATCAAGGATTTCATAAGGGGTAAGCCTTCCTATGGAAATTACCTCTTCTACATCCTTTTTAGTAATGGTTACAGTCTCCTCCATATCATCCTTTAAATTATATAAAAGATTACCATAAGCATCAGATAATATATTTACTGCTCTTCTACCTTCAATGGTATATCTGCTTATATAGGAGGCAACTCCCTCCTCTAGGGTGACTTTAAGCTTCCTAGCTGCATCCTCTACTATCTTTTCTATATCAGTAGAGTTTAAAGGTTCAAAATAAACCTCAGTACATCTAGAACGGAGTGCTGGATTAATATCACCAGGCTCCTTAGTGGTAGCACCTATGAGTACAAAGTCCGCTGGTGCTCCATTTTCAAATAGATATTTAATATACTTCGGAGTATTTTCATCATCAGGATCATAATAAGAGGAGGAAAATTCCACCTTCTTATCCTCTAAAACCTTTAGAAGCTTATTTTGAAGTATATTATCCAGTTCACCTATTTCATCTATGAAAAGTACTCCTCCATGGGCCTCTGTAACTAGTCCCGGCTTAGGCTCAGGAACACCTATCTCTGCTAGATCCCTCTTGCTTCCTTGATAAATTGGATCATGGACAGAGCCTAAGAGGGGATTAGTAATTTCTCTTGGATCCCATCTAAGAGTTGTACCATCTACCTCAACAAACTTAGAATCTTCATCAAAAGGGGTAAACTTAAGCTTTTTTGCTTCCTCTAGAGCTAGTCTCGCTGCTGTGGTTTTACCTACTCCTGGTGGCCCATAAAGTATTATGTGCTGTGGATAAGGGGAAGAGAGCTTTGATAATAATGATTTTATAGCCCTATCTTGCCCTATTACCTCTTTAAAGCTTTTTGGCCTTATAAAGCTCATAAGATTTTTTGTAGTCTTTCTTTCACCTAGCTCCTTAAGCTCAGAGTACTTTTTTAGAGTCTTAGTATTCTCTGGTCCCTTTTGCTTCTTGATTATATTAAGCCTCATTTCATCGACATATTTATCCTGTCTTTCAATTATGGCTTCTTCTACCTTATCTTCAATCTGTTTCTGTATATATCTTCTTGCCAGCTCCTCAGATACCCATTCATAAGTATCCTCTAAGGCCTCCTGAATCTTTTCAGCCTCAGGAACTGACTGTACCTTACCTCTACCATCACTGGCAATCATATTTAATGCATAAACTCTTTCATTAATCTTCTTGGACTTAATATATTTCTGCAGTTTGAACTTTACAGTTCTTGCTCTTACAGCACCTTCATCCAGGACATTCTTCAAAACCTCTAAAAGAACGTTAATCTGTGAGTCCATGCTCAAACCACCATCTATAATGTCCTGCATTTCATCTACGGAAAATTTATCCTTCAAAACTATTTATCCTCCTTATTGCTCTGAGGCAATAACCACCTTCATTTTAGTAGATACTTCAGGATAAATTTTAACTTCAATATCATAGCTTCCTACAAGCTTTAAAGTATCCATAACTATCTTCTTTTTATCTATTGCAGTGCCGTACTCCTTATTAATAAGCTCCGCTACATCCTTACTGGTTATTGCTCCAAAGAGCCTTCCATTATCTCCTGTTTTTGTTGTTATTTTTATCTCTTTATTTTTAAGCTTTTCAGCTATTCTTTGTGCTTCTTCAATCTCTGCAAGCTTCTTTCTTCTTTCTGTTTCCTTCTTAGCATTTAATATATGAAGATTTTCAGCTGTTGCTTCCTGTGCTAGCTTTCTAGGAAAAAGAAAATTTCTCGCATAGCCATCAGAAGTATTAACAACCTCACCTTTTTTACCTAAGTTTTTAACATCAGAAAGTAATATCACTTTCATTTTTTTTCACCTTCCTTTAAATGTTTATTAACTACAGCCTTGAGCTGTTTTAAGGCCTCCTCAGGAGTTGTGCCAGAAATCTTAGCTCCAGCTATGGTCATATGACCTCCTCCACCTAAAGCCTCTAAAATTACCTGTACATTAACATCACCAAAGGATCTTCCGCTGATATTTATATCCTCTCCTATTTTAACAAGAACAAAGGAGGCTTGAATACCTGAAATATTTAGAAGTTCATCAGCACTTTGGGCAGCAAGAACTATATCATTTATGGCTTCAGGACAGATAGCATAAGCTACACTGTTCTCAACCTTAGCTGAAGTAATTATTTTTGCTTTTTTAACATAGCTTTCAAAATCATCGCTGAACATTTTCTTTATGTCTATAGTATCTGCTCCTAGGCGCCTTAAAAAGGAAGCAGCCTCAAAGGTACGAACTCCTGTTTTAAAATAGAAGTTCTTTGTATCCATAGTTATACCTGCAAGAAGTCCTTCTGCTTCAATCTGCTTTAGCTTAGGTCTCTCAAAAATATATTGTATTATTTCTGTGACAAGCTCTGAGGTAGAGGAGGCATATACTTCTATATAAGTAAGCAATGCACCTTCTATAGAATCAGGGCTTCTTCTATGATGATCTATTATAACTAATCTTTTAGCTTTTTCAGCTATCTGTAAGTCCTGCACATAGCCCTTGCTATGGACATCCACCATTATAAGAAGGCTATTATCCTCTAATTCATTGAGACATTTATCTGGTGTAATAAATAATTCATCATAATCCTTATCCTCCATGAGTTTTTTAACAAAAAAATCCACGGCCTTATGGTCCTCAGGCAGCACTACATAGCAGGCTTTGTTCAGCTGCCTTATGGCGCTAGCCACTCCAATAGCAGAGCCTATACAGTCCATATCAGGGTTACGATGTCCCATTATAAATATTTTATCACTTTCAGATACTAAATCCTTTAAGGCATGGGCGACTACTCTCGCTCTTACTCTGGTTCTCTTTTCAACCTCCTTGGTATTGCCTCCAAAGAAGGATACCTTATCACCAGACTTTATAACTGCCTGGTCCCCTCCACGGCCTAATGCAAGCTCTATAGCCATATTAGCATATTTATAGTTTTCCCGAGGATTTGCTCCACCTCTTCCTACTCCTATGCTTAAGGTAACATCATACTTATTTCCGAGATTTATTTCTCTTACAGTATCTAAAATATCAAACTTCTTGTTTATTTGACCATTAACCAGGCTATCTGGAATGGACAATACATATTTATTAGAATCATATTTCTTTATCATAGCGTTTAAATTATTAGCATAATTATTTATAGTTCTTTCTATCTCCGCTATTAATAAAGGAGCATTATCATTTTCTGTGCTTTTAACCACCTCAGTAATATTATCAACCTCTATGAGCATAACACTCTCAGTGGTAGCTATTAAATCTTTAATATTGCTAATATCGTGGAAATACAAAATTACGGATTTTTCCTCCTTGTTTTTTGAGGAGGTTCTCTTTATAATCCTGGGATAGACATTATAATGCTTTTTATTTATAATAACATCTCTATAAAGCTCAGTCTTTCTTTTGAAAATCTCTTCAACACTTATTGTCTTTACATAAAACTTGATATTATTTCCCAAGGGAAGGTCATCAGGAAATATATCCTTTAATGAAGTATTATACCATAAAATATTCCCTTCACTGTCTAAAATAAGAATAGGAAATGGATACCTAATCAAAGTCTCATCTGCTGCTTGATTCATGTCCTTAGACAGACCCTTGAGATACTGCTTATTTTCTCTTTTTTTGATTCTTTCCTGTATAATACCATATATATTAAGTGCAATGAGCACAATAAGTGCTGCTGCTGCAATAAGATTACTACCTCTATAAAATAGTATTGCTATTAGTATTAATGCAATTATACCATTTCGATTATTCATATACTTCGCCTTCCTTACATATATATTGAGGCTATTGTTTTTCAAACTTCCTGGTAATTAATTTTCTTAAACTGATAGGTGCTATATCTCTTCCATCCATAATAGTTTCTACAAAACCCAAAATCATAAACATTGCCCCAAAGCCATTAAAGATAAAAATTAATATAATTGCAGCCATAAGCCTTGATACCCGAAGTTTATTTATCAAAAAATAAGAAACGGCACTAATGCCAATAACAATTAAAACTAAATTAAGTATATACATTGCCGTAACGAATATATACTCTCCTCCTAAGATATCATATCTCTGTAATATAATACCTAAACAAAGGAATATTATCAAACCAGCTAAATATCTATTGTCTATATACCAATGACTGAAGGCTGGTAAAGGCTTCAATTCTATTTTCATTCTTCTAAGTATATTTCTTGATATTATATAGTTTAAAAAAGCCATTACTATTCCGCCAATCAAAATTACAGGAACTATCATAAGCAAAAATTTATCATAGGTAAAAGCAGCAAATGACTGAAATGCAGGGTTTTCCTCTAGGCTTACCCCTAGACTATCATACATTTCTTTAGTCATTGTTACAGATTCCATAATAAGATCATAAAATTCTCTTGAAGCTCCCTTTAAATTTGTTCCCATTACCAAATAAGCATATATCACATTTTGGCCAATCATCCCTATAATTGCCCCTATAGAAGTAAGCTGAATTGAATCAACTGCACCTAATTTCCTTTTAGTACAATAACCGAGGGTTATTCCTATAGGACCATATAAGAACAAAGTTGAAATAGCTGCAATGGGGCCGATTAACATAGCACCTAAAATAGTGCTGGCTAATAAAGCAATAAAGGATACCTTCACATTATGCCTTACTGTTAATATAGTCATTGGAATAGGAAGTATAAACATACTTATAGTCCCAAGTAGTGGAAAACCAGAATTTATAATCATTAAAACTACAATTATTGCTGACAAAATCCCTGCCTCAACAACAGGCTTAGCGCTTTTACTATTCTGCATACTTTATTTTCTCCCAAGTTAATTCATTCAATTTACAACTTAATCTCTAATCTCTTATCTCTTATCTTTTATCTTTTGCTTCTTATCTCTTCTCTCTTCGCTTTTGTCTCTTATCTTTTGGTTCTTATCTCTTT
>JAEXSY010000391.1 GCA_023440105.1 Bacillota bacterium | reverse complement strand
CATCTGCTGCCTTCCTTTTATCTCCTAAAAGCTCCTTAGAGGGAGCAACAAGCTCCACATCCCCTCTTGTAGCAGCAATTTTTTGAGGAAAGTTCAAGTTACAGGGTCTCTCATCTAAGGGTACATATAAAAGCTGCAATTTCTTTTGTTCATTCATTTAAATACCTCCTGGTAATATCCTCTAAGGCTTCCTTAATAGTAGGGAGAGCCATGGCTCCAGAGTCCTTCTTTCCTCCCACCACGTAGGAAAGCTTACTGTGAGGAAACATAGTAAAATCACTTTCTGAATCTCCTATAGATATAATTTCTGCATCCTCATAGATTTCCTTTAGAAGATTACCCTTGGACACGCCCTTGGCTAAGATTTCTAAGGTGGTTTTAGAGGTTCCAACTCCCTGAAGCTCCGGGTAATTTTCCTTAACATACTTTTTTAGTATTCCTAGAGCTTCATTATTGTCCTCCTGAGCTATTATAAGAAATAGCACTACAGGCTGAAATTCAATAATCTCACTAAAGTCTTCAACAATTTTTGAGGAATCAAAAAATTCCTTAGGAAAGTCCTCAGGCCTATCCTCATGCCAATACCTTCCTGAAACAGTATTTAGTTCAACTCTCAGTCCAGTATCCTTCAAATAACTATATAAATTCAGTGCAGATTTCTTGTCCAGAAGTTTTGCTGTAAGCTTCCCATTTCTTATGCATACAGCACCATTTTGAGATATTCTATTATCAATATCTAGTGAGTACTTCCTTGAAGTATGAATAATATCATGATCCAGCCTGCCAGTAACTATAACCACCTCAAAGCCTGAGCTCTGTATTCTATTTAAAAGGGAAAGAGTTTCCTCTCCCCCAATAACTTCATTTTTTTCATCTATAAAGGTCCCATCTAAATCAAAGGCTAGTACTCTTCTCATTTTCCATCATCCTTTGTTTGTTTAAGATTGCCACGAAGGGCATGTATACTAATACTGAAAGCACTAGAATCACTAGAGCCACTACTGCTGACAAAACATGTCCGCCCGTTGCTAAAAAAGCACTTATAATAGGAGGAGTTGTCCAAGGAATTAATATATAGGTATGAGCCATAATCCCCAGGGAGGTTGCCACACTGCCTATAATTAATCCTGCAAAAGTAGATAAAATCATGGGGATAATCAGTATAGGGTTCATCACTACAGGAAGTCCAAACATTATTGGTTCTGATATATTAAAGAGGGCTGGTACTAAACCAAGCTTTGCTATGCTTCTGTAGTCTTCTCTCCTAGAAACAATGAGTATAGCTATAATAAGAGCTATCATATTCCCGGCTCCCCCCATAAAGGCAACGGAATCTAAAAAAGGCTTTGTCATTATAGAAGTCATGGGATTTCCCAGGTCGTGAGCTGCAGCATTGGCTGTTAAGGAAGCAAGATATATTGGCTCTAATATAGAGTTAAAAATAAAAGCTGAATGAATTCCCAGACCCCATAAGAGCATATAAAGAAGATAAATAACTCCCAGGCCTAAAACAGAATTAACAACGGAGGTAAAGGGTGTCTGTATAATTTTAAAAATCAAATCATTTAAAGGCATTCCTATTATGTCTGTGATAATTCTAATGGTCCCAAAAAATATCATGGTCAATATAACTGGTATCAACCTATTGAAGGATCTAGAAATTGCCGGAGGAACACTATCTGGCATAGATATGACCAAAAGCTTCACCTTAGATAAGAGCCTAATAAGCTCTACTGTAGCAATGGCTGCTATAAAAGCCATGAACATCGCTGCTGCCCCGGTATAATAAGTATTGATAAATTCTATACCAGCCTCACTATTAAACTCCACGGGCATGAGGATAAACAAAACCACTACGGCAATAGAGGGACTGATAGATGTATCCTCATCATAGTATTCTGCCAGAGCCTTTGCTGTAGTAAAGGTCAGCATAAGTCCCATAATCGACATGGTTGCAGGTGCAATAACAGCACCATACCTGGTAAGTCCAGAAAACTCAAGTCCAAACCATTTATTCATATAACCGTTTTCACCAATGAAAACATTATTTATCAATATAAAGAATGAACCAGCAATAATAATAGGAAGTATAGCAATAAATCCATCTCTTATGGCATTTAAATATCTATTGGTAGAAAGCTTATTAGCAAGAGGCATGAACATTCTTTCAATCTTTTCCATAATATCAATTCACCTACCCTTTTATTTTAATTTATTTTTACCTTTTACAACTCCTACATTACTTCATAACTTAAGTGTATAGGTATTTGATAATATTTTCAATTAATTCTACATTTTAGAAAAACTTTTCAATTGACTGATAATTTTCTCCATAATGGATGTCCAAATTGAAAGTAGGTTCAAAGATTATCTATACATCCTCAAGCAATTATTTACTTAACAGGTAATTTATGTATACAATATAGTATACAGGTATAGATGAGGAGATATTATTTTTCTTAATCTCTGTACAGCTTAGTGCTTCAAAATTCAAATATCGAAGGTGAGTAATATTGATAAAAAATGTATTAAAAATTATATACTTAGTTAGTCAGCTTTTAGGCTTTATATTAATAGTCATTTCAATGTTGAGATTGAATAAAATAGTAATGGACCACAAAAAGTCCGGAGATGATCTCTTATCAGAAAAGGAAATACTTATTCAAAGTAAAAACATCAAAATATTAATTATAGGCATTGCTATTATTTGTATTTCATTAATACTTCAGGTAATTTTATTCTTTATTTAAATAACTTTATCGTTTCCTCCAAAAACACTTTAGGACCCACTTCCATGGGTCCTAATGAGATAGCTCCTTTAAATATATAAGAGAAATTCTCTTGATATCCTCAATAGCCTGAGATATGGAACTATATTTATTCCTTTCTAGGATGAAATACCTACTTATAATTAATGAAAGCCTCTTGGCCATGAGCTCTTTTTCTCTGTTTCCTATAGCTTGAAAATCAGGAAAGAAAATATCCATGGTTATTCTCGATATATTCGCTACGGCAGCGAAGCCTATGGTGTCCTGTAATATTCCTCTGTATAACGCCTTTCTATACTCACTACTGTGCGAATACACAACTTTTCCGAAACTATCCCAAAGAGAATCAAAGTTATTAACATACCCCTTAAAGATATTTTCTATGGAAGCTAAAATATATTCTATTATTATCTCTCCTCTTTTCCCTTCCTCAGGCAGGCGAAATAGCCAGGCACAGTATTGAGAGATATAGTTATTTAAAAGATAGCCTATGTCATAGCCATAGGGCCCCATAGAGGTATATTCCATGTCGATTACCTTAAGTCTATTGTCTTTTACAAAAATGTTGGATGTATGCAAATCTCCATGGACTAAGCACTGACTATTTTTCATGTAGCTATCTCTTAAAATGAATATATCACCTACCAAGGCATCATCCTCCCATATATTTCTGGATAATAGGTAAATATCACTATATGGAATCTGGTGTTCTTTGGCTTCTAAAGGATTATACTCTGGGATAAATATCCCATCCTCCATGACCCTTCTCATTTCATTGTTTACAAATACCCTATCAAGGCTTCTAAAGGTTTCTTTGGTCAGGTATATTTCTGAAGAAAAAAAGTGACTTCGGGCTAAATAACTTGCAATATTAGCTTCTACTCCTTCTAGGATATTTCCCCGGGACAGCTGATATCTTAGTATTTTAAGTTCTGAGCAGTCCTCCATGATAAATATACCGTTGACTTCATCAATATAATATAGCTCGGGAAGATATTCCGGAACTATAGCCTGTCTAAGCTTTATGCTCTTATACTCTAGCTTATTTCTAGAAACAGGCAGCTTCATGGGTAATTCCTTAGACTGCTCTCTTCCCTGTTTTACTATAAAAGAGAATTTCTCACCCTTCGTAGTAACCTCAACCCTATAAATATAGTTAATATAGCCATCCCCCTCACTCTCAGGAGTATCTCCATCACAAGCCATAACCTTCATATCATAAGAATCCTTAAGTAGATCAGTATTCTCTTTTAAGTACGGAATAATATTTTCTACTGTGAGTATTATCATAGCTGCCTCCGTTATATTAATTAAGGGAAACTAACAGGAAGTTCCCCTTATAGATTTAGCTGCTTTAACTCCAGCAGCTATTAAAATCTACATGATTTGCGCTATTAAATCCTTATGAGGTGATGCAAGGATGCTGTAGCTGGTTATCTCCCCGCTAGACTTAAGGGCTGTAAGACAAGCATTTACTGCGGATTTTACAGAGGATATTTCTCCTGTAAAAATAACAAAGCCCTTGCCACCTAAGCCTCTGGCGATGCGTATTTCTATGAGACGCACATTTGATGCCTTTACAGCTATATCCCCAGCGGTAATCGAGGTTAGGGCTGATATAGTTTCTAAGGCTCCAATAGCCTTTATTTCACCAGAATCGGAGGTTCCTGAAATAGCTGCAGGAATATCCTTATGAACATTGTTGATGATGCTGTCACTCACTAAAAAAGTTCCAGCAGTATCTATTCCCACCTGCATAGCACTCTTCACTGCCCCCACATTACCAGAGACAATCACTACATACTTTCCTGGACATATGGGTGAGGCCAGGAGAAGCTCAACACTAGCAGACTTAATCATTTCATCGGCTGTTTGTATTCCTATGGGAGTGCTTTTTAACTCTATAAGTCCTATGGAATTTCCCATGATACTCCTCTCTTTTCTTTTAAGATTCAATAATAAATACTTTTAATATTAAATTTTTATCACAATATGCTTATTTCAAGAAAATACAATACCCTTAAGCTTTTTTAATTCTAATTAAGTACTCCGTAACCTCTATTACAGTACCATCAATACTTGAATGAATATTGCTCCCCAGCTTTCCCTCTGGAATTACAGCAAGGGTTCTTCCCTTTTCCACCTTATCTCCTACCTTAACTATTGGCAGGGATGCTGCTCCCACATGCTGTCTTAAAGAGAGGGTAACCTCTTTAAAATTCTTACTTATAAAAGTTAATGGTGCAGGAGTATCATAAGCCTTTATTCCTAGTTTATATATGAGCCTGCTCACAGGATATTTCTTGTATTCTCTAAAGTCTTCTACCTTTTCAGGAGTATTATTTAAATTGCTCTTTATTCCTTCCTTAAGAAGCTTGCCCTTTAAGAAGCTATTGAGCTTCCAGGGCTGTAAATCCTGAACACAGGCATACTCACAAAGCCTGCAGTTACAGCAAAGGTAAGCATTAATAACAGAATATCCTCCATCACAGACATCTCCATAGCTGGCTGTTCTTATAAGCTTGTGAGGCTCAAGCCTATGGCCTAAAAGATATCTAGGGCATACCTCTGTACAGAGGTTACAGTGCATACAGGCAGTCTTTGCTTCCCGAAGCATAGAGTACATATCCTTATTCAAGCTTTTTATTAAAGGGTGCTCACGAGGAACCACTATAAGTCCCTTAACAGTCTTTGTTATAGGAGAGTGAGGATTAATAACACTCCCCATCATAGGTCCTCCGTTTATCACCAAATAATCCTTAACAGTGGGGCCTCCCGCAAGATTTATGGCTTCCAGAACAGTAATTCCCAGAGGAACCTTAATAGTAACTCTATTAGCTACCTCTCCCGTTATGGTTACATATTTCTCAGTAACTGGCTCTCCCTTTTTATAGGCATTATAAATATTTAGCACCGTTTCAACATTGAGAACAACTACACCTACATGGGTAGGTATACCCCCTTCAGGGACTATTCTCCCTGTAGCCTCATATACAACCACCTGCTCATCTCCTGCAGGATAATAGTTTTCCATGATTTTAAGCTTTAACCTCGGGAAGTCCACTAAGTGTCTATTAAGAACTTCTATCGCCTCATGATACTTTTCCTTCAGGGCTATAATCCCTTCCTTTGCAGAAAGCTCCGAAACTAACAAATTTAGAGTTTCCAAAATAGTCTCAGCCTCTAAGACCATAAGCTGCTGATCCACCCTGAGGAGCGGTTCACATTCTGCCCCATTAATAATCACGTAATCAGCTTTTCCCTTAACCTTCACATGAGTAGGAAAACCAGCTCCTCCTGCTCCAACTATCCCTGCCTCCTCTA
>JAEXSY010000293.1 GCA_023440105.1 Bacillota bacterium | reverse complement strand
ATGAAACTAGAGCCTATAAGGATGCTATAATTGCCATTTATGCTGAGCTGCAGAAAAAACGCAAAAGCTCCAATAATGTTGATTTGATGGTGCAAATAAACAGTATTGTCAATGAATATATCCTCATTGAGCAGACAACCTATGGCATAGTACCCTCCAAGCAGTTTGACATCAGTAAAATTGATTTTGACCTATTGTGCAGGGAATTCGCCAGGAATAAGAAAAAAAATTTGATTATGAAAGACCTGGATAATTTAGTAAAGGTAAGACTAGAAAGCATGCTCTTTACAAATCCAGAGCGCATCAACTACTATCAGCGATATCAAGAGATCATAACTGCTTATAATAGTGAACAAGACAGAGCTACAATCGAGAAAACATTTATGGACTTGATGGATTTGGCAAGTCAGATGGACACTGAACACCAGCGTTATGTTCGTGAAGGATTCTCTAGTGATGAAGAATTATCTCTGTACGATATGCTTTTCTCGGATAATCTGTCTAAGCAGGATATCCAAGCTATTAAAATGGTTTCGGTGAATCTTCTCACAAAGATTAAGGCCAAGATTACAGAACTTGATCACTGGACGGATAAGCAGGAAACAAAAGCTACCATAGATAATCTTATTCGCGATATATTATGGTCAGATTTACCAGCTTGCTATGATGAAGGAAGTATTTCAGAATATCGCAAAAGGATTTATGAATATGTGTATACTCGCTACAAACAAGCAGGATAAAATAATAATTATGATCCCAAGGGTACTAACTACGGTGCCCTTTTAAATTTCACCATATATAAACCTTATGGTACAAGGATTACAACAACACGGCTCCCCTCCTTGGATCGGCTGAGGCCTGTGAAAGGTGGCCTTGTCCTAGGCAAGTCCAGGCACCAGCCCGGAGATATTGTACGTTACGTATCCAGGACTTCACTACCAGTAATAATAGAAGAACCCTGGGCCCCTGAGGGTACCCGAATAGATGACTGGTTAAAACCGTGGAGCTCTTGGGTCATGGGAGGCTGAGCTTTTATAGACTACCACAGTCCTAGAGCTCCTAGGGAGGAACCTATACTTTTTCGAGTGCAGGTTAAGACGCCTATATGGGCATCTACTATAGCATATATCATATAAGCTGCAATGTAATGTGACTTGTAGTATAACCTAACATCTAATCTAATTTATATCATAGCTGCAATTACCATTACAATTACAACCTCAATTAGAGCTACAAAACTGGTGGCTGCAGAAGCAATATATAGTTTATCCTCTAAGCCCTTCTTCTTAACCACATCCTTAAAAACAAACTCAGCCATGGTGATCTGTTATTATTACCGTAGCAAATGAAAAGTAATTTTATCATCCTAAGAAATTCTCTTTTATTCCTGCTTGTCCCCTATTTAAAAGTTTTTCCGTGTATCTGCTACCCACTTCTATATTTTCCTAAGATTAGTACAAATGCATATAACTTTACTGCCATGAATTGTAATAATAAGGGTAAACTCATACCATTTTATATTTTTTACCACTTATATAGTTATCTTGTAATTGCACCTACCTCTATTCTTTTATCATCATTAAATACTTTTCTTCTATATTCGAAGGTGAATACCACATGATATTTATAATTCTATTCTATAGAAAGGGGTTTACTTTTGAGGACCATATTTATAAGCTTTACCAATCCCTGGTCTGAACAGGGGTTTTATAACACAAAAAAGAGACCAGATGAATCTAATCTCCGAAAAATTCATTTATGAATCTAGGTTATTGTATTTTCTCCTAATGCTAGATTTTTAATAGCTAGTTTCTCTTGTACTCGAACATACTTATCCATGTATTCGTAATCAGGAGTACCGTCAAATTTGACTGGAAGATAAACAAAATCACTTTCAACCTTACTTTCCCAAGTAGCTTTATTCGACCTGGAGTATTTTGTATCATGTATTGATTTCTCAACAGCCGTTTTCAGATACAAACATAATTGTATTGTCATTTCAGGCATAATATCTTTTTTCAAAGCTATTAAATATGCATCTGTATACACTCCAATTTTAGGCTGTGCATATACTGTTCCAACTGTTGGTGGACCGTTATATATTACAGATAGCACATTTTCATAATGTATAAATTCAGATTCTCTACCATAGTACATAATGCCATTATTTCCCCATTTACAGTTAATCAACGGTATATTAAATTCTTCGGTTTGAACCTTACTTACACTATCTTGCTTTTTCTTTTTACCTGTATAAGGAGCTTTTAATTTATAAAACAAGTCCTTTATGCAAAACTGTTTATAATCAACTTTTCGCTTCAAAATCTCTTTATCCTCATCTGTAAGATTATAATCATCAAGACCTATTTCAGCTAGATATTGCTTAAGTTTTTTGATTTTCTCTTGTTCAAGGTTATCAATAAGCCTTTCCATAAATACATAATCAGGGTTATTTCCGTTAGATGTTGGAAGTAATAACTTTGTATCGGAAAATCTATTAGCAAAATCTTTTACTAAAAATCCTTTATAATACTCACTCAGTTTATTTAATTCAGTAATAAAATAAATAGCTACTTTCTCATTGAATTCGCTAAATTTAGGGATTGCTGTTTTAGTAAACTGTCCCGCATAAAAATCATGACTCATATAATGAAAACACATGCTAATCATTCCCACAGCAAGGGAATTTCCTTTTATTTTGTGCTTTTCATCCAAATATTTAACATAGCCAAGAATGCCGTTGTTATTCTCTGTTCGAGTAAAGTATGGATATTCAGCACTATCTTCAAATTGAAAATGAACCCTATCAAGTTGTGGATTATTGATTAAAGTAAATAAATCTCCAACTCTAAACTCTTTATAGTTCATACTAACACCCCTCTTGGAGAATCGGCCCAATTTTCCATACTAAGTAATCAGTAACAGTCTTTCGAAAATCAGCTTCTGTAGGCTTTGAATCTATTTTTTTATGCTGTGCAAATGTCCAATCGTTACCTTCAAGAGAAATGGTATCCTTAACCACAAGATTATTTTCTTCAGTGTAATATGAGGTCTTAGTTTTTTTACCAAGTACAATAGCTTCAATTTCAGCATATCTTGCTATAGCATTGTCAGTATTTTTAAGATTTACTTCTTGATTTGATTTTTTTCTATTCTGACGACTATAACCATCATTAGAAAAATCAATAAAAGTTATCATATCATCCTCTTCATGTGGTCTTGCCACCTTAAAAACATAAATTGCAGTTTGTACATTGGCTATACCACAAAAAATATCGCTCATATGAATGCTTGCAAGAAGTGTGTTTTTAGTCAGTATATCCTTTGTGTAAGGTAACCCATTTCCAGCACCGGCATTTTCCTGAATTAAAACACATGCGTAACCATCGGTCATACAATCTAAAGCCTCTTGTACAAAATTAAACCCTTTTCCTAGAGCACTATATGGTGGATTTAATAAGAATACTGTAGCAGGAAAGTTTCCTTTATAGGTATGACTATCATCATTTAAAATGTTTGATGATCCGTCTCCCATTAGAATCATATTTAATACTGCAAGGATATAAATATTACCTAATATTTCAATACCCAATAATTGTTTTTCTTTAATATCTGTAATTTTTTGTTCCAGAGCTGCTTCATCATGAATTTTTTCTCTAGCATCTTTTATCATTATATCCATTGCTGATACCAGAAATCCTGCTGATCCCATAGCTCTGTCCCATACAAAACTATCTTTATTGGTACGAGCCATCTTTGCCATCAGTGTTGTAACATAACGAGGTGTCAACACGACATCATTGGCTGAATCATTATCAATACTTACCCAGTCATTTAATGAATTTAAAATTTTTCCAGTGAAATCTAGATGAAGTTTACTTTCCAAACACGGGATAATATCATTTTTTACTTGTCCATACAAAATTTTAATCACACTTTCACCTTTAATAGGTTTCCACATTGCTTCTTTTTCGAATACCGGTGTAAGTAGTATACATATTGCCC
>JAEXSY010000187.1 GCA_023440105.1 Bacillota bacterium | reverse complement strand
GGACTAAGAGATATATTCAAAGCCTTAGCCTCTTTTAGTAGATATTCATAGTTTTTAAGCACAGCCTGCTTATTATATATAGCCACCTCAATAAGCTTCGCCTCTTTAGCATTCTGAAAAAAACTCTCCGCAGCTTCGATATCCAGTAAGGCTCTTTTTATACCTTCTAATAGTTCTTTTCTTTGACTTAAAAACTCTTTATACTCTCTTTTACTTACAGACATATAGAAGACCCTCCTATTTATGTAATATGCATTACTAGCTTAATTATTTCCATAAATAGGTATTTGTATTCTATTGACCTCTATATTTCTTTTCTGCCCTCTAAAGCCTTGGAAAGAGTTACCTCATCGGCGTACTCTAAGTCTCCTCCTACAGGAATACCCGAGGCTATTCTTGTAACCTTTATATCTAAAGGCTTAAGAATTCTTGATATGTACATTGCCGTAGCTTCTCCTTCTATGGTAGGATTTGTAGCTACTATTACTTCATTAACCTCTTGGTTCATTCTTGCTACAAGCTCTCTTATTCTTATATCCTGAGGTCCTCTTCCCTGCATAGGAGATATATTTCCATGAAGCACATGGTATACGCCGTTAAATTCCTTTACCCTTTCCATGGTCATGATGTCCTTCGGCTGCTCTACAACGCAGATAGCACCCTTATCTCTGTTAGGATTAGAGCATATAGCACAGGGATCTGAATCAGTAAAATTACCGCATACAGAGCAATATTTAATAGTTCCTCTAGCCTGAACTAGAGCTTTAGAAAATTCTTCAACCTCTTCTTTAGGAAGGTTCAAAACATATAGGGTTAGCCTCTGAGCCGTCTTATGTCCTATACCAGGAAGCTTGGCAAACTCTTCTATAAGCTTCTCTATAGCTACCGGATAAAAATCCATTCAATCACATCCTTTAAGCTTACTGATAATTATATTATGCTTCAAAAGCATCATTAAAATCTAATGAATTAAATGAAAAAATTTTCCCTGAGGGAAAATTTTTTCATTGATGTATCAAAGTTATATTCTCGAATTAAAATAAGCCAGGCATATTAAAGCCGCCAGTCATCTTTCCCATGGTGTTTGCTGCATCTTCTTCGGCCTGCTGAATAGCTCCATTAACTGAGCTTAATACTAGATCCTCAAGCATTTCCACATCATCAGGGTCCAGTACATCTGGCTGAATCTTTATAGATACTAGCTGTTTTTTACCATTAACCTTAGCTGTTACTGCTCCTCCACCTACAGAAGCCTCATATTCTTTATTTTCAAGCTCTTTTTGAGTTTCTTCCATCTGCTTTTGAAGCTTTTGTGCCTGCTTCATTAAGTTATTCATATTTCCGCCGCCAAAGCCGCCAGGAAATCCCTTTGCCATATGATAAACCTCCTTATATTAGCAATTACTCATATTATTATATAGTATTTTACCTCTTATTACTATATTTATTAGGAATTTTAAACTAATCATCAATTATTTGAATGTTGTCCTCTCCAAAGGCTTCTATCAATAAATCCTCTGGACTCTTACTGCTTTGAGCTTTTCTATCTACAGTGTATACAACCTTCAACCTATCCTTTAATATTTCAGAAAACACCTCATCGACTATCCTTCTGTTTTCATCCTTTTCAAGCCTTACCTTATTAAAGGAATATTCTTCTTCATAGTTTATCTCAACAATACCTTTCTCACAGCTCACAGGCTTACCAGTAACTAAGGAAGCATAAATAAGCATAGATCTTCGGGCCTTTAGACTTTCTAATATATCATTCCAGGCTCTCTTAACTCCATCTAAGGTAATCTTTGAATCTGAATTAACTCCAGGGCCACCACTAGCTATATTATGCTTCTCTGGAGTCTTTCGTACCCCTGAAGCAGCTACCCTTTGGCCCTCCTTAGAATTCGAAGCACCAGCAGCTTCTCTAGGAGCACTTACAGCAATCTTACCAGATTTTAAAGCATCCTCCAGCCTGTTGAGTCTTGTAAGAATTATCTCTGGAGAGGAATCATATTCAATTTTACAAAGCTTTATAGTAGTAAGCTCTAAATATAATCTCGATTGCTTACTTACCCTGGACTGCTCCTCACATTCTTGAAGAAGCCTTATGCTTCTCATTATTTCTTCAGTTCTTATCCCTTTGCTCTGATTCTTTAACAGTTCAATATGCTCTAAGGATGCGTCAATAACTGTTTCAGGAGCATTGCTCACCTTAACCATCAAAAGATTTCTGTAGTGAGTAATTATATCCTTGATAAAAAGATGCATATCCTTACCGGTCATGACCATTTCATCAATGACATTAAGAGACTTTTCTGTATTTCTTTCTATTATGGCATCCGTAAGCTTGAAGAGATTTTCGTTAGTTACCAGTCCAAGCATTCCAATGACGTTATTGTATTCAACCTTACCGCCACCCATGGAAATTGCCTGGTCAAGTATACTAAGGGCATCTCTCATAGCACCATCAGATACTCTTGCAATGAGCTTTAAGGAATTATCATCGGCAAAAACCCCCTGCTCTGTGACAATCTTTCTTAAACGCTCTGATATGTTCTCTGTGCTTATCCTCTTAAAATCAAACCTCTGACATCTAGAAAGTATAGTTATAGGAAGCTTCTGAGGATCTGTGGTAGCCAGTATGAACACCACATTCTTAGGAGGCTCCTCCAGAGTTTTAAGAAAAGCATTTACAGCTCCCTGAGAGAGCATATGGACTTCGTCCATTATATATACCTTAAATCTTGCTTCCTGAGGAGGATATTGAACGTCATCAATTATATCTCTGATTTTATCAACACCATTATTAGAAGCAGCATCTAATTCTGTAATATCAATAGCAAGTCCTTTATTGATTTTTGTACACATTTCACATTCATTACAGGGCTCGCCCTCATGAAGATTTAAACAGTTTAAAGCCTTAGCCATAATCTTTGCTGTAGAGGTTTTACCTGTACCTCTAGTGCCACAAAATAGATAGGCGTGGGCTGTTCTTTCATTTTTTATTTGGTTTCTTAAAGTTACAGTAATATGCTCCTGCCCAACAACATCGTTAAAGTTTTTAGGTCTCCATTCTCTATATAAAGCAGTGTATGCCAAGGCGTCCACCTCATTTCTATTTCTACCTTATTATTATACACTAAAAACATGTACTTTTAACATGACAACAATAATTTTAAATATAACAAAAAACACGCCATATAAAATGCGTGTACTTATAATCAATATTATTTATTTGTTATATTAAAACCGTGCACCTCACGTTGACAGTAGCCTATAAGCGTTACCCATATAGTTAGCTCAAGCCAGGCTAATCCACGGCACATGCAAGATTCCACTTACCGCTGCTTCCTTCCGGACCTGACGGGGTTCATGGGCTTACATTGCGTGGGACCCAACTCTCAACACCACTTTTATGGGGCAGACCCTACAGGTTAAAGCCGAAGCGAGGAATTCAATCCTGCTATAGAGGATTGCAGGTACAGGGCACCGCTAACTCCCCATCTAGCACGGCAAAATTTTAATGGCGGAGAGAGAGGGATTCAAACCCTCGGTAGAGTTTCCCCTACACCCGCTTTCCAGGCGAGCCCCTTAAGCCAACTCGGACATCTCTCCACATCTTGTCTTTAGGAATACCTTTATTAAGTTTTACAATAGAAACAGTTGTATTCCTGCGACGTATTTCATTATAACAATTTTATTTAAACACGTCAATAATAAATTTTATTTAACTTTTTCCAGTGACTTTTATTTAATCTTAAACAGCCTCACTATAAAAAACACTATTGTTCCGAACTCTAATAATAAGAATACAGGTATAAAATATGGAGATAAGTTAAGTCCCAGGGAAGAGTTTATTATTATATAGGAAAAAACCGCTACTAATATAAGTTTTAAGGTATTAAGCATATTTTTTATAGTTCTATATACTCTTTCTCTATTACTCTCCGTAACAGTAACCCCAGTGTTCCATATTTGAGGATACTTTTCGATAACCGTTAGTCCAATAAATAAAATCCAAGCTACTACTAGAGGAAAAATCAAGGAATCTTTACTTGAAATAATATCAGCCTCTCCAGCTCCGTTATAATGCCCAGGGACCTCCTGAGGTAGCTTATCCCAGGATACAAATAAATACAATGATACCCCTATTAAAAGTAACCAGCAAAAAATATTAGCAAGAGTGTCAAATCTATTTTTTTCTATTTTCATTTTAAAACAGCCCTTTGTTTTAAATTAATTACATATTATTACTATATATTACACTCTTTAACAATATGCTTTTCATTTAAAATTGTAGGATTTCTAATTATATATAGTTATCTCCTTCATAAAAAAACAGCAGCTTTTCTATCAGCATGGGATGATTAATAAAAAACACCATATATCACATTGACTTGTACACTTTAATATGATAAATTATTAAGAAAAATCAATTTATTTGATAGAGGAGCAATATGTCAAGAGTAGCTTTAGTCGAAGATCCTCGCAGGGTTATGACTATAGAGAAAGGGACTGTTGCCGAAGGATGCCTTTGCGAGAGGCCTTCCTGGGTAGGCAGAAAATATCTGTCTAACTGTCGCTTATGCGGAGTGCTATCTACTTTCTAATAAGGATACTTTTATATCCTAAGAACATTTTGATAGCCATAGTTTTTTGGGCTATTTTTTATTTTGGCCATAAATATTGACTTATAACACTTCTATCAAACATAAAATCATTTATATTAGCAAAACACCCCAAAACATCTTGGAAAGCTATACTAAGAATCGAAGGAGATATTTATTATGGTAAAGGTCTTAAAATTCGGCGGAAGCTCCTTAGCCGATGCTGAGCATTTTAAAAAAGTTGCCCAAATTATTAAAGAAGAGAAGGAAAGAAAATATGTAGTTGTATCCGCCCCAGGGAAAAGACATAATAAAGATGAAAAGATTACTGATTTGCTATATCAGTGCTATGATCTATCGGTAAAGAATCAGGATATAAACCCTATATTCGTAAAAATCATAGATAGATATAATGAAATCATAAAAGGCTTAGATATAGAGCTCTCCCTAGATAAAGAATATGAAGAAATAAAAAACAATATATTAAACACAAAAAATAAGGATTACATAGCTAGCCGTGGGGAATATCTTAACGGTATTATTTTAGCTAATTATATAGGCTTTACCTTTGTAGATGCTAAAGATATGATTCTTTTTAATGAAGATGGCTCCTTTAATCCTGAAGATACAGACCTCTCTGTTTACAATACCCTAAAGGATATTGAATACGCTGTGGTTCCTGGCTTCTATGGATCTCTACCAGATGGGAGAGTAAAGACCTTTTCCCGAGGAGGTTCTGATATTACTGGTTCTATCATTGCAAAAGCTGTAAAGGCATACTTATACGAAAATTGGACAGACGTCTCAGGTGTTCTTATGGCCGATCCTAGGATAGTAAAGAACCCAAGAGTTATAGAAACCTTAACCTACAAAGAGCTTAGAGAGCTTTCCTACATGGGAACCACTGTACTTCATGAGGATGCCACCTTCCCTGTTCGTTCTGAAGGAATCCCCATAAATATAAGAAATACAAATTCTCCTAAGGATAAAGGAACCATGATAGTACCAGCTCTTAGAATTAAAAATCCCCAGGAGATAGTAACGGGTATTGCTGGCAAGACAGGCTTTACTACTATTATAATAGAAAAAGATATGATGAACTCTGAGCTGGGCTTTGGTAAAAAGGTATTAGAGGTTTTATCTAATAATTCCATTTCCTTTGAACATGTTCCTTCCAGCATTGATGCCATATCTGTAATAGTAAACTCCCATGACCTTCTTGAGAAAGAGGAGTATATAATTAATCAAATAATAAAAGTGGTTAAGCCTGACAGCATTATGATAGAAGATGGTCTTGCTTTAATTGCTGTAGTAGGGCACAATATGGTTAGGGCAAAGGGTACTGCTGCCCGTGTATTCACTGCTATTGCTAAGGCGGATATAAACATAAAAATGATAGACCAGGGTGCAAGCGAGCTGAATATAATAGTTGGCGTTGAAGAAAAGGATTATAAAAATGCTATAAAAGCAATTTATACTGAGTTTGTAAACAATTGATATAGGTTTTATTATAATAATAGAAGAATTAAAAAGGAGGCTATTATAATGGATAAATTGAAAGTAGGTATAATTGGTGCCACTGGAATGGTTGGTCAGAGACTTATTACGTTGCTCACAAATCATCCCTATTTTGAAATAAGCGCATTAATTGCTAGCCCTCGTTCTGCAGGCAAACACTATGAGGAGGCAGTTAAAAATAGATGGAAGCTTTCCAGTGACATACCAGAAGGAGTAAAGAAGATGAACATCCTCTCCTCCGATAATGTTAGCGAGGTAGCTTCTCTGGTAGACTTTGTTTTCTGCGCTGTAGATTTGCCAAAGAAGGATGTAATTGACCTAGAAAGCACCTATGTCAGAGCAGAGCTTCCTGTGGTATCCTGCAATTCTGCTAACCGCATGACTTCTGATGTTCCCATGGTTATACCAGAAATTAATGACGAACATTTAAAAATA
Organism: Bacillota bacterium; assembly: GCA_023440105.1. Lineage (GTDB taxonomy): Bacteria > Bacillota > Clostridia > Clostridiales > Clostridiaceae > JAEXZL01. Next base: position 6,199 of record JAEXSY010000187.1, on the reverse strand, counting down.
ATAGAAGCTCAGAGAAAAAGATTAGGTACAGAGGTTGGCTTTGTTGCTGTTAAGCCTAACTGCTCAATTCAATCCTATGTTCCAGCCCTAACTCCTCTTTTAAAGTTTAAACCAAAAAGAGTAGTGGCTACTACCTATCAAGCAATCAGCGGAGCAGGTAAAACCTTTAAGGAATGGCCTGAAATGATAGATAATGTTATTCCTTACATCGGAGGAGAGGAAGAAAAAAGCGAGCAGGAGCCTCTAAAAATCTGGGGAACTATTTCTAATGGAGAAATCATTAAAGCTGATGCACCGTTAATATCAACTCAATGTATAAGAGTTCCTGTAAGTGATGGTCATACTGCTGCAGTATTTGTAGACTTTGAAATAAAGCCATCAAAGGAAGAAATATTAGAGGCCTGGAGAAGCTTTAGAGGCAAGCCTCAGGATATGAAGCTTCCAAGTGCGCCAGAGCAGTTTATAACCTACTTTGAAGAGGATAATAGACCGCAAGCAGCTTTAGATAGAGAGCTCTACGGAGGAATGGGAATAGCTCTCGGAAGACTTAGGGATGATACAATTTTTGATTATAAATTCGTAGGCTTATCCCATAACACTTTAAGAGGTGCCGCTGGTGGAGCAGTGCTTATTGCAGAGCTTCTATACAGAGAAGGCTATATAGTTAAAAAATAAGATATAATCATAGAGGAATAAAAGGGCTCTGTACTTATTAATAATAATAATTAAGTACAGAGCCCTTTAATTTTATAATATTTCAAGCCATATCTTTACTGCTGTAGCAAGGATAATCACAGCCAAAACATTTTTTAGCACCTTAGCATTGACCTTCTTACCAAAGGCTGCTCCTAAGGGAGATGCAATTAGACTAGCTACTACCATTATTAATGCAGGCACAAGCTCCACCTGTCCTGTAGTAAGCTTTCCTGCCATGGAGCCTATTGAAGAGATAAAGGTAATTGCTAATGAGGATGCTATGGTCATACGGGTTGGAATTTTTAAAACCACCAGCATTATAGGAACTAGCAAAAAGGCACCGGCAGCTCCTACAATTCCTGAGCCTACACCCACTATAAAAGAAAGCCCAGCTGCTAGAGGCTTATTAAAGCTTACCTCCTCCATAGGAATATCATCGGAGCCTTTCTTTGGTATGAACATCATTATGGCTGCTAACAGTGCAAGGACACCATAAATTATATTAATAGTTCCTTCTGACAAAAACTTAGAGCTATATCCTCCTAATAAGCTACCTATTAGAATACTTGTACCCATATAGGCTATAAGCTTTTTATTTAAAAAACCGCCTTTTCTATAGGCCATAATTCCACCAATAGTAGCAAAGAATACTTGAACTGCACTAATTCCTGAAACCTCATGGGCACTAAAGGCTGCCAGTCCAAAGAGCGGTGGTATATATAAAAGCATTGGATACTTTATTATAGAACCCCCTATGCCCAGCATTCCTGATACATAGGAACCTATAAAGCCTATTAAAAATATTGTTATTATATATGAAAAATCCATCTATTTTCTCCTTTATATTTAATAAAGGGACCTGTTTAAGGTCCCTAGCAAATTATCTTACTGCACACCTGTTAGGTCCGATTTCCATCTCTCTCTGCCTGTCTTCATCAGGAGATATCTTACCCATATTGGTCTGTCTTATATCCTTATAATCATTAGGCTGAGGAGGAAGATTCTTTGTAACCATATTTCTGAATTCTTCTTCATCCTTTATATTAAGGCCATGATTCTTTTCAAAAAGTTCTCCTAGCTTTTTGTAAACACTACCATCCTCATTAAGCTCCTCTATTATCATAAAGTGAGCAGGAAGCACTAGAAGGTCATAGGAAAGCTCTCTATATCTTTTATATAGGCTTTCTCTTAAATCCCCAACCCAATCTTCTGCAAGGCCTGCCAGGTCTGGCCTTCCGATGGAATCGATAAACAATATATCTCCTGTTAATAGATAGCTATCATCAATTATAAAGGAGGTTGAGCCTATAGTATGACCTGGAGAATATAGAGCATGAATATTTACTGAGCTGCTTCCAATGGCTACCTCTACTCCATCCTCTAGAGGCTTGTAACTGAAGGTTACTTCCTCTGCATCCTTAGGTGGAAGGTAATAGCTTGCTCCTGTTCTTTCAGCGATAAAGCGTCCTCCAGAGATATGGTCTGCATGAAGATGTGTATCAAAGACATTGGTTATCTTAGCACCCTTTTCTTCAGCAAAATTAATATATCTATCAATGAATCTAGTTGCATCTATTATAGCCGCCTCACCATCAGATATAACCATATAAGAGAGACATCCTTTACCTATACGAACAAATTGATATAACTCCCCACCATCTTTTAGATCAGCTATCTTAACAGGCTCTAGATATTCACTGTAGCTCTTCATGCCTCCTTCAAGATAGGAAGCCTTAAAGCCAGCTTCGTCCAGCATTTCTGCTACCATAACAGAGGAACCTTCTTTAGCACAAACTACTAGTAATTCTTCATCCTTTGGAAGCTTATCCTTAATATCATCAATTCCATCTAAGAGGTCAAAATAAGGTACATTAAGATGGGTGAAGTTCTGTCCTTCTATTTTCCAGCCCTTAAATTCATTATTATTTCTAACATCTAATATAAATAATTTTTCTTTATCAAATACTTTTTTAGTTATTTCCTGTGCGTTTACTTTTCTTATACTCATTATAGTATACCCCCCTAGGTATTATTTTTTTAAAAAAAATTAGAAGCTTAAAGTAATATCTGCGTTTTTAGCAAATTCCAAGAAGGTTACAGCACCACCAACTTCTATACCATCCATTAAGTGCTCCTTCTCTATTCCCATAACATCCATAGTCATCTGGCATGCAATAAACTTAACATCCATTTCCTGTGCCATGGAAGCAAGCTCCTCAACAGAAGGTACATTGGCCTTTTTAAAGCCTTCCTCTAGCTGCTCCATGCCCTGTGGCATTACTATATTTTTAACTCCCTGCTTGTGAATAAGGTTCAACCCTTCAAAGGTAAAGAAAACTGCTACCTCCATGTCTGTTGCTGCTGCTGCATTAGCAATATTAAAAACCTTATAAGCATTAAATATATCTCCATTACTTGCTATAATAGCTACCTTTTTACTCATTTTTGTTTCCTCCTTAATATTTACATATATAATTAATTATTTTTATTTTCTATACTACTTTATGAAAATTACTATATTAGTTTATTCCTTCTAGGTCTCCTGTCCAATCGGTCATACCAGGAACAACATTAACAACCTTATCAAAGCCCTTAGCTGTAAGCTTTTGTGCTGCTAAATCGCTTCTATGTCCTGTCCTGCAGATCACATACACTTCCTTATCCTTAGATAGGTTATCAAGCTTGTCCTCTAGTTCTCCTATAGGAAGAGATACAGCACCAGGTATATGAGCAAAGGCATACTCTGCTTCTTCTCTCACATCTACAACCTGAATATCTTCCTTATCAGCTAGCTTTTTCATCAGCTCTTCATTGGTTGCTGTAACAGGATGTTTTTTTTCAATAACTTCATCAGAGGAAGATTTTCTAAGATAGTGTTTAAATACTCCCTCCTCCTGAAGACTTCCTAAGTACTGGTGTCCTGTACTATCTGCCCAAGCTTTTATATCAGCCATAGATCCTTTATCTGTAGCTTGAAGCTCAACCACCTGACCTGACTCTAATTGAGCCATGCCCTTTTTAACCCTTACTATTGGCATAGGGCAGGATAAGCCCTTTGCATCTACTGATAAATCAACCTTTATATTTTTCATTTACACTTTCCTCCTTAATAATACTTACCAATTATAAACTCTATAATTATTCAGTTTTTCCCTTCCAGCTCATCATTCCGCCCTTCATATTAATAACGTCGAAGCCTTCTTCTTCTAAAAATCGAGTTGCCTGTGAGCTTCTTGCTCCAGAACGGCATACCATTATATATTCTTTATTATTATCTAGCTCTAAGTATCTTGCTGGAATTGCCCTTAGGGGTATATGCACTGCTCCTGGTATCATTCCCTGTGCTACCTCATCAGCCTCTCTTACATCAATAATATTAAGCTCTTTTCCTTCATTTAATAATTTTTCTACTTCCTTAGCAGTTATTTCTCTCATTGTTGCTTCCTCCTAATTACTTTATATATATTTTTTTATCTGTGAATGTTTATCTCCAGGCGTTCATTCCGCCCTTTACATTTATTATTTCTTTAAATCCCTTTTTCTTTAAAAGCCTTGCAGCATTGCTGCTCCTCATACCGCTCTGGCAGATTACCACTACTGGCCTATCCTTATCTAAAGCTTCTGCATTATTTGCTAGCTCATTAAGAGGTACATTTTTAAAGCTTTTAATGCTATTTTGCTTAAACTCTCCAGGAGTTCTCACATCTATAAATTGATTGTTTTTATTTTTAAGCTCTTCCTTAAGGTCTGAGGTAGTTATCTGCTTTATACCCTTTGTAGGTATAAACCTCCAGATTAGATATAGTGCACCAAGAATTAAAATTACATATTCCATAGTTCCCATTAAATTTGCTCCTTATCCTCACTTTTTACCCCTGGGGGTATATTTTTATCAAAAAAAATTATCTGCTTTTAACCAGTAGGTTTACAGCTTCCTGTATTAGCTTTTGCTTGTCTTCTTCTCCCTGCTCTCCTTCAACCACACACTTTACTAGATTTTCACTAACTATTAGTCCTATAGTCTTATCAATGGCTGAGCGTACTGCAGAAAGCTGTGTTATCACATCTTTACATTCCTTATCCTCTTCCATCATTTTTAGGATACCCCTTAGCTGTCCTTCTACTCTTTTAACTCTATTAACCATTTGATGATCATATTTCATTTTCTCACCTCTAAATATCCTGTCTTTTTTTATGTTAATCATATTGTATACCCCCTAGGGTATATTGTCAATAGTTATTTTTAATAAATAATGATTTTTATTTTCAATGGCTGCTGTTCTCACTTTAACAGCAGCCATTGAAGTTAATTTAAGTATTCTGTAGTAGCTGTGACAGCTGTTCTAAAGTCTTTTTCCCAAAATGTACAGCATCATCATTTATAACAAAGCAGGGAACGCTCATTATAGTATACTTTTCTTTGTATTCAGGGTAATGGGCTAAATCAAAAATCTCAGTGCTTACCTTAGGATTCAATATAGCTATTCTTTGAGCAGCCATAACCATTTCAGGACACATGGTGCAGGATAGCGACATAAATACCCTTAGATGAGCCTCTGTATTAATGGACATAACAGACTGTCTAACAGCTTCATCCAGAGGCTGACCTGGTCCAGCTCCATTATAAAGAGCTAGTATAAAGGAATTGAATTCGTGACCTCCTGGTACTCCATGATACTGAACTCTTAAATACTCCTCCTCTTCAGTGAAAAGCATCAAAGCTGGATAATCCTTTGCTATAGAGCTGTATTTTTCCGCTTCCTCTGTGCCAGAATTAATAAACTTAAGGGTAACCTTATCACTAAGAGGCTCTATTTCTTTTAAAAATTCTTTAAGCTCCTTTGATATGGGTCTATCATCCAATATTGTTATCAGGTTAATACCCCTTTGAAATTTACCGAATATAGATTTAAGCTGTGATGCCATCTCTGAAGTTATATAGGTACCTCCTGGGGTATCCTCTTGGGTTAACTTTTGAACTTCAGATCCTGAGCCTTCAGGAATCTTACTGTCATTCTGCTTTCTTTCTTCTATCTGACTTCTTTCAAGTCCCAACTCTCTATATTTTTCTTCTATATACTTTTCTAAGGAAACAGCAGCTATTGCACCATCGGCAACGGCCGTTACCACCTGTCTTAAATTCTTAACACAGACATCACCAGCACCATAAACTCCCTCTACTGAAGTTTTCTGATTCTCATCGGTGATGATATATCCCATGTTATCTAATTCTATCTTGCCTTTAAAAAGCCCTGTGGCAGGTACATAGCCAGCAAAAACAAATACTCCGAAGGTTTCCTTAGGATTTGGCGGGGTGTACTCCCAGGTTTCTCCCGTTTCATTATTTATGAAGCGAGCAAACTCCAGGGTATTTTTTCCCCCTATCTCTACTATCTCTGTATTAAAGTATATGTCTATGCCTTCATGAGCCTTTACCTTATCAGCTATTGTCTTAGCACAGGTAAAATCCGGTTCCCTTGCAATAATGCGGACTCTTCTGGCA
>JAEXSY010000283.1 GCA_023440105.1 Bacillota bacterium | reverse complement strand
CCATCGGATATAAGCTTATTAGCTGCTTCTCCTTCTTTAGCTATATCAAACCAGGAACTTGTGTATGTAACCTCCATAACTGCTTCTGGCACCATTGACTTAATACCAAGATAGAAAGCTGTATAACCAGAAACCACCTCTGCATAAGGATAAGCACCAACATACCCAATCTTAGGTTCTTTTACTTTTCCACTATCTAATAACTCCTTCAATTTCATCCCTGCTACTACTCCAGAGACATAACGGGACTCATAAACAGCTGTAAAATAATTCTTAACATTATCAAGTCCACATACAGCAGCAGTATCTCCAGTAGCAGGACAGAAGGTTACATCAGGATATTTCTCTGCAGCTTGTACCATATATGATTGATGTGAATAGCTGTTAGAGAATATAATATCACAGCCTGAATCAGCAAGGTCTACAGCGGTATCAAAGCAGGTTTCATCTTCTGGGATTGAATACTTCCAAACAACCTGATCGTCGCTTATATTAAGAGCTTTCATAGCAGCCTTAATACCTTCTATGTGAGCATAGGTATAGCCTTCATTTTCATCTCCAACTAAGATAACACCAATTTTCAATTTATCATCCTTCCCCTCTGATGAATCTCCTCCGCAAGCTGTTAAGGATACCATCATAATCAAGGTAAGGAGCATAGCAAAGATTTTTGAAATGTTCTTTCTCATTATATTTCCCCCAAAGAATTAAATATATTTTCAAACAAGCCGAGAGGCTTGATTGTAATTGAAATTAATCAGCACAGCTAAAAATTATTCTATTATTGCTGTAAAATCTCATAAACTATTATTAAAAGAGAAAAACAGACCTTATGATAAAGTCTGTTTGCCAATATAATACTAACTTGAACATTAAAAATACATGTTAGCAATTATCACCAATAGTCGTAACTGAAGGCGTACGGTAGATACATTTGGGCCATCTATCCAAATCTATATTGGCAAATATTATTAAATTAACAAGACAATTATAACAAGGTTCGACGGCAAATGTCAATTGAATATTCTAAAAATATAAACTATTTAGAACATATTTTTTAAAATAGTATGTATTAAAGCAAACTTTACTTACTTATTAAACATAATTATTTCGTATTTTTTCACTATTTCAAATTTTATGTCAAAAATAATATTGACTTTATTTCTTCTCATTTATATACTAATTATTAACACTGTAACACATTAAATTCATGCAGTATATTAATAGTATTTATAGCACTAATTATATTTTATACAAATTTGTAGAAAGGAAATGTAGTAAATGAGCAAAATAATATGTTTAAATCCAATATCAGAGGAAGGTCTTAAGCTTCTACCAAAGAGCTATGAGATGGTAGACAACCTATCCCAGGCTACGGGAGTATTGGTACGCAGTGCAGATATGAAGGCTTTAGAGCTTCCAGAAAACCTACTAGCCATCGCTAGAGCTGGTGCTGGTGTCAATAACATCCCTATTGATTCATGTGCAGAAAAAGGAATAGTAGTTTTTAATACCCCAGGAGCAAATGCTAATGGTGTTGTGGAGGCCGTAATAGCAGGAATGCTGTTAGCAGCCAGGGACATTGTAGGAGGTATCAATTGGATTAAGGCCAATTCTTCCCAAAAAAACATAGCCTCTCTTGTGGAAAAAGGGAAAAAACAGTTTTCAGGGACAGAACTTTTAGGAAAGAAGCTAGGTGTTATTGGCCTTGGTGCTATCGGCTACAGAATAGCCAATGCAGCTGTTGGTCTTGGCATGGAGGTCTATGGCTACGATCCCTTTATTCCTGTGAAGTTCGCTTGGAATCTCTCTAGACAGGTAAAGCATGTGGACTACCTGGAGGATATACTTACCAATTGTGATTATGTCACAATCCACGTGCCACTTAATGATAAAACAAAAAAAATGATTAATAAAGAAGCCTTAGATAAATTAAAAGATGGGGCTGTATTATTAAATTATTCTAGGGATATGCTGGTGGATGAAGATGCATTAGAAGTAGCCTTAGAAAATAAGAAGCTTCGTAAATATGTAACGGATTTTCCCAATGATAGAGTTATCACCTTTAATAACGTCATAGCCATTCCTCATCTTGGAGCTTCTACAGAAGAGGCTGAAGAGAATTGCGCTATAATGGCAGTAGAAGAGCTTAAGGACTACATAGATAACGGGAATATAACTAATTCTGTTAACTATCCCGATTGCTCTCTAGGAGTATTGAAAAAGCCAATACGTTTAGCTGTTGCCCACAAAAATATTCCCAAGATTTTAGCAAGGGTTACAGCACTTCTAGGAGAAAAGGGTGTTAATATCGCAGATATGATATCAAAAAGTAAAGGAGAATACGCCTATGCACTTTTTGATTTAGATGGAGACGTCTCTTCAGATATCTTAAATACAATAAAGAACACTGAAGGAATAATAAAAGTAAGGACTCTCAACTTATAATTCAAATGACATATAATTCTTGACATTTGTACTTTACCGCGTTAAAATATAAAAAATCTGAATTTTAACAAATTAACTAAATATAAATATTATTATAGCAATGATTAGGAAGAGTAAATTTCTTTATGCTATCAGAGAGGAGGACTCACTGGCTGAAAGGTCCTTTAAGCTACGGAAATTGAAAACCACCTAAGAGATTCCTGTGAAATAATAGTAGCAGCGAACGGTCGCCCGTTACAGCGTTAAAGTGGATTTATCAATCAGGGTGGAACCGCGGAAGCACATGCTCTCGTCCCT
>JAEXSY010000251.1 GCA_023440105.1 Bacillota bacterium | reverse complement strand
ATGTAATAAATGGAGCTGTCAGAGCCATAGCCGAGGCAGATACTCTGATTATAGGGGGCACCTCTCTGGTGGTTTATCCTGCAGCAGGGCTTATTGATTACTTTAACGGCAGTAATCTTGTGCTTATAAACAAGAGCACAACTTCCGCGGATAGCCGGGCTGATTTAGTTATCCATGATGCTATTGGTAAGGTGCTGGGAGAAGCTGTGGATAAGCTATAATACTTGTTAGCAAACACCTATTTTATATGAAAAAGTTAAGCTAAATATTTTTCAATAAATAAAGCCAGGGACACACCCTGGCTTTACTAATAAAATTTCCTAAGTATATTCTGATTATAATTTATAAAATAAATAATATATATGAGTTCATTTGTTCATTTAAAGCTATATTAGCTTCCATTGTGATTTAAAAGCATATTTTTTCTTCCGCTTTGTTATATTTAACTTCTGTATATCTTATCTTCTATGTCCTTTCTTGCACCCTAACTTATTATATAAATGCTTCACTCTATATAGCCTCTGATTCTCCATTCTCCTGATTAGGATGCTCCTCCGAACAATCTCCTATGGAGAAAAAGTCCTTGGTCTTATCCATCATAGAGAGGACTCTATAACAGTAATCATAGGCCTTTTTTATGATAAGTTCCTCATGAAGATTAAGAGCTCTTTCGAAATATTCTATGGTATTGAAAATCAACTCCCGAGCCTCCCCAGTATTTTCTTGATATAGCCTCTTTGCCCATTCTATAAGATGCTTGTTCTTAATTTCTTCCCTGGGGTGAATTTTTATCTTTTCAAGCTCCTCTAGGCTTTTCTTAATTTCCTCTTCTGTCATGGTGTTTTCTCTGCTTACTAAATATTCCTTGGTTACCTGGTGGGTGAGTAGATTTATTACTTCTACTTCTACTAATCCACTGGTATTATAGGTAAAGCATACATCTAAAGCCTTTGTCCCTTTTGACACCTGCGGCAGGTCTATCTTAATGCTTCCTATCTCTAAATTCTCTCTGCAATAGATATTTTCTCCCTGATATATTTTAAAATCTATAGTTTTTTGATTATCCATAGTAGTAGTAAAGCTTCTAACCTTACTGCAGGGCAAGGTAGTGTTCCTATCTATTATTGAGGTAAAGATATCATTTTCGGGATTCCCTTCATTATATGCATTTATGCCTATGGAAAAGGGGCAAATATCTTTTATTACTATATCTCTTAGATTTGGATTACCTTCTGCAATTCCAGCTATAGTACCTGCACCTATGGCAACTATCTCTTCTGGGTTTAAGGGAGTTATCGGAGTTATACCTGTGAGCTGAGTAAGAAAGCTTTTTATAATAGGAGCCTTGGAGCCTCCGCCCACCATGATAATATCCTTTATGCTCTCTAGAGGTATCTTCGCAGCTTTCACACTTCTCACCACAGTTTTTTCAATCCTTGAAAAGTACTCTGCATAGGCCTTCATTAATAGCTTTTCATTAATATTAAGGGTATAGGACTTCTTTCTCAGCCGGATAGTTATTTCTCCATATCTGTGATCGGATAAAATTTTTATCTCCTCACATTTTCTAAGAAGCATTTCTTCCTCCTTAGAGGTCAGGGTACTTCTATCTATAGCGTTTACACTGCAAAAATATTCAGCTATTGACTCTGTAAAATTATCTCCCCCTAGATGCTCATCCCTATCGCTGGACAGTACCTCTATTGTATCACCATAGGTAGCCACCAGAGATATTTCAAGGATCCCTCCACCTAAGTCAAAAATCATAAGATTCTTTTCTTCCTTATTACGGCAGCTATAGCCTAAGGTCGCAGCTACTGGATCATTTATTAGCCTATGAACCTTTACTCCTGCCAGCTCACCTGCCAGCTTAATAGCCTGCCTCTGAAAATTATTAAAAAAGGTTGGCACGGCTATTATTGCACCAGTTATCTCTTCTCCTAAATAGTTTCTTGCATAATTAATGAGTTCTTTAATTATAAAGGAGGCTAGTTCCTCTCCTCTATACTGCTTATTATTTACAAAAAGATATTTATCACTGCCAATAAACTCCTTAAAATGAAAAAGGGTTAAATTTGGACAAGTAGCCTTTCTCTCCCTTGCAATCTCACCAACATAAATATTACCCTCCTCGTCAAAGCTGACCACCGAGGGAGTAAGATATTCTCCAAGGGTATTAGGAATTTTAATCAGCCTATCTCCTTTATATGCTGTAATCATGCTATTAGTATTTCCCAGGCTGATTCCTACTATTGTCATATGTCATTTCCACCTCCGCTGCATAAAATCAAGTCTACGTATAACTGCTATATGTGTATTACCATTTACAAGAATAGTTTATCATCATCAGTAGGGCCAAACAATGGAATTAAAATCCCATATCATAATATACAAAATCAAGAAAAATGTGTAACAAATTCTAGAGTTTAGAATATACTGTAATATAGTTCTTTGGAGTAGGGAGCATATATGTCTATTGCCCTTTTTATTTTATTAATTTCTTCTGGAGGGTATATTTTTTATCTCTTAAACAGGCTTGATAATCATAGGAATCGAATTTTGACTCTTACCATGGAAAATGACACTCTTAAAAAAACCTCCTGGAAGAGCAGAGAGTTAAGGAATATTACTGTAGAAGTGCTGGAATGTCCCTGTGTGGAAGGGATAGTAAAGTATGATACAAAGCTATATTTTGTACCTGCTGACTGGTCTCCTCTATTAAACAACATAAAGAAGTCTACCAAGGTCAGACTTTTAGAAAAAAGTCGTGTAAACAGCCGCACCTGGTACTACGTAGAGCTCACAACCCCCAAACGGCTAAACTCCCGGGGGTGGCTCATCAGCGAGGATGTACTATCCACCGAGGACATAAAGCTAATCACCTAGATGTCGAAAACCGTCAGGTGAATGGCACCATAGAAGTGAGAAAGTGTTCGCATGTAATGAGAACAAAAAAACTGAAGCTCCGCAGAGAGCTTCAGTTTTTCCTGATTAAATATCAGGTGTAAGCAAATGTTTAATGGAAGAATTGTACACAAACCCAATATGGGCACGTATTTATGTGGAAGGGAGCTTAAATGTCATGATACAAGATAATAGTTAGTAATTAAGGTGTAAGTGAACTATTAGTTACGGCATGAAAAATGCATCATTTATCATAAAAGCTGCTATATAGAGTATGATATCTGTCTTGTATCTTCAGGTTGTCTTTCCCCTCCACATAATATAACAACAAAATAATAAAGGTTTTAAGAGAAACTTTCAAGAGGTAAATATAACCAACATGTCTAATATCCTTTTTTAACATACTTTGAGCACTAGAGGATAAGTCAATTAACCTTTAGCTGGCTTGTAGCCTAAAACTCTCATAGCATTTAAAACGGCTATAAGTGCAACTCCTACGTCTGCAAATACCGCTGCCCACATTGAAGCCATGCCCATGGCTCCCATGATTAGAACAATAGCTTTTACTCCTAAGGCAAAGATAATATTCTGCCATACTATCTTTCTTGTGTTTTTTGCTATCATTAGGGCTTCACCAATCTTTGTAGGCTCGTCATTCATTATTACTATATCTGCTGCTTCTATGGCAGCATCAGATCCCAGGCCTCCCATGGCTATACCAATATCAGCTCTCGCTAGCACTGGAGCATCATTTATCCCATCACCTACAAAGGCTACTTTTCTCTTAGAGGTACTGCTTTCTGTTATCTCTTCAAACTTCTTTACCTTATCCTGAGGTAGGAGTTCAGAATGCACCTCATCTAAGCTAAGACTCTCAGCTATAGACTCAGCCACCTTTTTATTATCTCCCGTAAGCATTACTGTTCTCTTGATTCCAAGGCTCTTGAGGTTTTTGATAGCTTCCTTAGAGTCTTCTTTAAGCTCATCAGCTATGAGAATATAACCAGCATATTTCTTGTCTATAGCAATATATATCACAGTTCCAGGCTGATTTTGCTTTTGGTAGCTTATCTTTTGACTCTCCATGAGTCTTTGATTTCCTGCAAGAATCTCCCTGCCCTTTACCAAGGCTTTTGTACCATGTCCTGCTATCTCCTCATATTCCTCAACTAAGCTTTTATCAACTTCCTTCCCGTAGGCACTGATAATGGAGGTGGCTATAGGATGGTTAGAATAGCTCTCCGCCATAGCTGTATATTCTAATAATTCTTCTTCCTTAAAGCCATTATAAGGAGAAATTTTTGTAACCTTAAACACTCCCTTGGTGAGGGTACCTGTTTTATCGAATACCACTGTTTCCAGATCATTTAGGGCCTCTAAGAAATTGCTACCCTTGACAAGAATACCGTTTTTTGAAGCCCCTCCTATTCCTCCAAAGAAGCCAACAGGGATAGATACTACTAAAGCACAAGGACAGGAGATTACAAGAAATACAAGACCTCTGTAGAGCCAATCAGAGAATGAAGCTCCCGGTATTATTATAGGAGGTATTACAGCTAATAAAGCTGCGGTAATAACCACTATTGGAGTGTAATATCTTGCAAACTTAGTTATAAAGTTCTCCGTGGGAGCTTTTCTTCCGCTAGCATTCTGAACTAGATCCAGAATTTTTGTAACAGTGGACTCTCCAAAGCTTTTGGCTACCTTAATATTGATAACTCCATTGTTATTTATAAAGCCTGCTAGAACGTCGCTTCCTTCCTCCACCTCTCTAGGCACTGATTCTCCTGTTAAGGCAGAAGTGTCCACCATGGAGTTACCCTGTACTATTACTCCATCAAGAGGTATCTTTTCTCCAGGTTTAACTACTATAACATCTCCAACCTTAACTTCTTCAGGACTCACCTTTACAGCTTCTCCATTTATCATATGGTTAGCATAATCAGGTCTGATATCCATTAAATCACTTATAGATTTCCTAGATCTATTTACAGCCATGTCCTGGAACAGCTCTCCAATCTGATAAAAGAGCATTACTGCAGCACCTTCAGGGAATTCACCTATAGCAAAGGCTCCTATGGTAGCAATAGACATGAGGAAGTTCTCATCAAATACCTGACCTCTTATAATATTTTTGAAAGCCCTAAGAACAACTTCTCCCCCAGCTAAGAGATAGCTTATGAAAAATAAAAGCATCGTGATTCTTTCAGAAAACTGAAAAGCTGAGGCAACTGTGAACAATACCGTAGCAGCAGCGAACTGAACGATTTGTTCTGTCATCCCTTCATCTCCCTCATCAGCTCTATCATGAGAATGACTATGAGAATGCCCGTGACTGTGAGAATCCTCATGACTGTGAGAGTGTACTTGATCACTATGAGAATGTCCTGTATGAACATCTCCATGTACATGATCGTGACCCTCACCACAATCACAGCTATCCTCATAAGCTCCTGATAAATCTCCACTTAAAGTTATAGCAACAGCTCTTCTGGAGCTGGTATTATCTAGGGGTCTTAAAACCACTTCAGGCTCCAGCTTTTTAATTATCTTTTTAGCTTCTACGATAATTTTAGGATAATCCTCTTTTTGTGTTAAAGAGAGAGATAGCTTTTTAGTCATGAAGTTCACAAGAGCTTCATCTACTCCTGGAAGATTACCTATTTTATTTTCTATCTTTGCTGCACAATTGGCACAGCCTAAGTTTTCTAGTAAAAATTCATATTTATTACTTCCACTGCTCCCACCCTTTGATATTTTTATTCCACTAGGGCTCTGAGGCTTTATTTGAGCTTTACTATTCTCTATCATAATAATCTACTCCTTTATCTCTCCTGTATGTGAACTAAACCCTGATTAAATATATCCTTAACATGATCATCGCTTAAAGTATAATAGACAACCTTACCTTCTCTTCTAAACTTAACTAGATTGGCCTGCTTTAAAACTCTCAGCTGATGAGAAATCGCTGATTGAGTCATATTAAGAGCTGCAGACAAATCGCAGACACACATTTCTGATTGAAATAAAGCAGATATTATTTTTATCCTGGTGCTATCACCAAAGACCTTAAAGAATTCAGCCATATCGTATAAAACTTCCTCTTCAGGCATCTGCTCTTTTGCCTTTCTCACATTTCCTTCATGGATAACAGTAGATTTACATATATC
>JAEXSY010000188.1 GCA_023440105.1 Bacillota bacterium | reverse complement strand
GTAGTGGAATAGGTTATAAAGTATATGCCTCAGGAAGTACAATAGCAGATTTGCCTAAGGTTAATGAAGAAGTTTGCTTGTTTCTAGAACAAATTGTCCGTGAGGATTTTATTGGATTATATGGGTTCTTTACTAAGGAAGAAAGAGAACTTTTTAATCAGCTACTGACTATTAATGGAGTAGGTGCAAAGGCAGCACTTTCTTTACTGTCCATAAGCTCTGTTCAGAATTTGAAATATTCTATATTAATGCAGGACGAAAAGTCTTTAACCAGAGCTCCTGGGATAGGAAAAAAGATGGCTCAAAGAATTATCCTAGAGCTCCGAGATAAGATAAAAGGAGATATTCCTGAAGGAGAAGAGGAGCTATCAGAAGGTAATATAATTACAGAGGTAATGGCTAGCGAAGCTCTTGAGGCCTTATTGTCCCTAGGCTATACAGAAAAGGAAGCCTCAAAGACTATTGCTAAGGTGGATCTTAATAACTCTATAGAACAGGTTATTAAAGATTCTTTAAAGCTATTGATGGGATAGGAGGAATATCATGGAGGATAGAATTATATCTAGTACAACTTTAAATGAGGATACTAATTATGAATATTCTCTAAGGCCTCAAAGACTTGAGGAATATATTGGTCAGGATAAGGTGAAGGAAAGGCTTAAGATATTCATAAAAGCAGCACAAATGAGGAACGAACCTTTAGATCACGTGATTTTATATGGGCCTCCAGGACTAGGTAAAACAACTCTGTCTAATATTATTGCTAAAGAAATGGGAGGTAGCTTAAGGATTACCTCAGGACCAGCTATAGAACGTGCTGGAGATTTAGCTGCAATATTGACTACATTAAAGGATAGAGATGTACTTTTTATTGATGAAATACACAGGCTTAATAGAAGTGTTGAAGAAATACTATATCCAGCAATGGAGGATTTTTCTTTAGATATTGTTTTAGGTAAAGGTGCGGCAGCAAAATCCATCAGATTGGATTTGCCTAGATTCACTTTGATTGGTGCAACCACTCGAATAGGTATGCTTACAGCACCCTTGAGAGATAGATTTGGTGTATTATGTTCTATGGAATACTATCAGGAGGAGGAGCTCACTGAAATAATTCTTCGCTCATCAGGAATTCTTAACTGCTCTATTGATGCAGAGGGAGCTTGTGAAATCGCTAGAAGGTCAAGAGGTACACCTAGAATAGCTAATAGACTCCTAAAGAGAGTTAGAGATTATTCAGAGGTTAAAGGTAATACTACAATAAATAAAGAGATGGCTGTAGGAGCTCTGGAGCTATTGGAAATAGATAATCAGGGCTTTGATAGAATTGATAATAGAATTATTGAAGCAATAATAGATAACTTTCAGGGAGGTCCTGTGGGAATAGAAACTCTTGCCTATTTCATCGGTGAAGAGCTTGATACTGTTCAAGATGTATATGAACCATATCTAATGCAGAAGGGATTTATAATTAGGACCCCTAGAGGAAGAGTGGCTAGTGATAAGGCTTATGAACATTTAAAAAGAATTAAACCAGCTTCTAACAATCAGCTGGGGCTTTTTGATAACTAATTTACTAAAGAAGGGATTATATAATATGAAGGTAAAAGATTTTTACTTCGATCTTCCAGAAGAGCTTATAGCTCAGCATCCTCTGGAGCAAAGAGATGCCTCTAGGCTTATGGTACTTGACCAAATTACTGGAGAAATAGAGCATAGAAGCTTTGGAGATATTATTGAGTATTTGAAGGCTGGAGATACCCTGGTGCTAAATGATACTAGGGTTTTACCAGCGAGGCTCATAGGAGAAAAGGAAGACTCCGGTGGGAAAATTGAATTTTTGCTCCTTAAAAGGCTTGGAAATGATCAGTGGGAATGTCTTGCTAAGCCTGGCAAAAGAGCACGAGTAGGTGCAGTGTTTGTATTTGGTCAGGGAGAGCTAAAGGCTGAAGTTGCAGAAGTACTTGAAAATGGAAATAGAATTATCAAATTTTCATATAGTGGGATATTTGAAGAGGTATTAGATAGACTTGGAGAAATGCCTTTACCACCGTATATTCACGAAACCTTAGAGGATAAAGAAAGATATCAGACAGTATACTCAAAGGAAGAGGGATCTGCTGCTGCACCCACAGCTGGGCTTCATTTCACTAATGAGTTATTAGAAAGTATAAAAGCTAAAGGGGTTAATATTGTGTTTATTACCCTTCATGTTGGTCTTGGAACCTTTAGACCCGTAAAGGTTCAGGATATTGAAGCTCATGAAATGCATTCAGAATTTTATATTATGAATGAAGAAACAGCAGAGATAATAAACAGAACAAAAGCACAGGGAAATAAAATTATTGCCGTTGGTACTACCTCCTGCAGAACTCTGGAGACCATTGGTGACTCCCAGGGAAAAGTAAAAGCTCAGAGCGGTTGGACTGATATATTTATCTATCCAGGCTACAGCTTTAAGGTGGTTGACCAGCTGATAACTAATTTCCATCTGCCTGAATCTACTCTCATAATGCTAGTAAGTGCTTTAGCAGGGAAGGAAAATGTACTAAAAGCTTATGATACAGCGGTTAAGGATAAATATAGATTCTTTAGCTTTGGGGATGCAATGTTCCTGAAGAAGCCTTAAAAATAGTAAAAAAGGAGAAGTGGAATTTTGTATAAATTAATCAAGAAATATAAATCTGTTCGAAGAGGAGAATTTGTTACGCCTCACGGTACCATTCAGACCCCAGTGTTTATGAATGTTGGTACTTTAGCAGCAATAAAAGGTGCAGTATCTTCTATGGATTTAAAGGATATAGGCTGCCAGGTGGAGCTCTCTAATACCTATCATCTTCATTTAAGACCTGGGGATAAGGTGGTTAAAAATCTGGGTGGATTACATAAATTCATGAATTGGGATAGACCTATACTTACGGATTCCGGTGGCTTCCAGGTTTTTTCCCTAGCTAAGCTTCGAAAGATAGAGGAAGAGGGAGTATATTTTAACTCTCATATCGATGGAAGAAGGATTTTTATGGGTCCGGAGGAATCCATGAATATTCAGAGCAATTTAGCATCAACGATAGCTATGGCCTTTGATGAGTGCATACTAAATCCTTCTACAAGAGACTATGTAATAAAATCTGTTGCAAGGACTACTCGATGGCTTGAGAGATGTAAGGTAGAGATTGATAGACTTAATACTCTTCCTGATACCATAAATAAGAAACAGATGTTATTTGGTATAAATCAAGGAGGAACCTACGAAGATATCAGAATAGAGCATGCTAAAACTATATCTAAGATGGATCTTGATGGTTATGCAATTGGTGGATTGGCTGTGGGAGAGAGTCATGAGGAGATGTATAGAATTATTGATGCTGTCGTTCCGCATTTGCCGGATAATAAGCCAATATATCTTATGGGCGTTGGTCTTCCAAGCAATATTTTAGAAGCAGTTGAAAGAGGAGTGGATTTCTTTGACTGTGTTCTGCCAGCTAGAAATGGAAGGCATGGGCATGTATTTACAGCTTCAGGTAAAATTAATATTATGAATGCAAAATTTGAGCTAGATTCAAGACCAATAGACGAAGGTTGTCAGTGTCCTGCTTGTCAGAATTATACAAGGGCATATATAAGACATTTGTTTAAGGCAAAAGAAATGCTTGCTATGAGACTTTGTGTATTGCATAATCTTTATTTTTATAATAAACTAATGCTAGACATAAGAGATGCCATAGATGGTGATTATTTTGAAGATTTTAAAGCTAAAAAGCTTCATGACTGGGGTGGCAGATCTTAAAACATAATTGTAGGAGGAGTTTATATGCAAGCATTTTTAAGTTGGGCACCGATTATTTTAATGTTGGTGGTATTTTATCTTGTTTTAATAATACCGGAAAAAAAGAGAAAAAAGAAATATGACGATATGATAAATGGGTTAAAGATAAATGATGATATAGTAACCCGTGGTGGAATAATGGGAAGATTAGTTAATATTCAAGAGGACTATGTAATAGTAGAAAGCGGCCCTGATAAAGCTAGATTTAAGCTTACTAAGCAGGGGATTTCTAATGTTATAGTAAAAACTGAAGAAAATAAATAGTAATAAAATACCCTCTAATTACATATGTAATAGTAATTAGGGGGTGTTTGTTTTGAATAATTCTATTGCTTTTGGAAAGATTATAAAAGGCGTAATCTTTGCTTTAATAATAACTCTCATAGGTATATTTCTTTTAAGCTTAGCCATGATTTTTTCGGATATTAGTCCAGGAACAAATGTGATTATAAACATTATAGTCACTGCTTTAAGCGTATTTTTAGGAACGATATATAGCGCTAGGGCAATTAATAGAAATGGATGGATTATAGGATTCTTCGTGGCTTTAGGTTATATTTTATGTACCTTTGTATTTTATGCAGTGCTAAATGGTGGAGTTGAGCTTACAATTAATGATTTTTATAGAACTATCATGGCTTTAGCTGTGGGGATATTTTCTGGAATGCTAGGAATAAATTTGTGAAAAATATGTTTAAATATGATATTTATTGTGATATAATAATTTAGTATAGCATGAATGGGGGTAACATAAATGAAGCATATAAGAACCATTAATAAGAAGAATATTAAGAATAGCTTAATGAAACCAGGATGCAAGGAATGTGCAAATTCTTGTCAATCAGCTTGTAAAACATCCTGTACTGTTGCTAACTTAGCATGTGAAAACTAAAAAATACCAATTATAAGGCGGTAACAGTTCTGTTACTGCCTTATATTAGGTTAAGGGGGAGACTTAATGGCACTTGTTCATAAATTTATTCAAGGAGAAGATTATTTTGTTATAGATGTTAATTCTGGAGCAGTTCATATAGTAGACGAACTAGTATATGACCTGCTGGATGAGAATAGTTTATCTAGCTATGAAACATTAGAAGAAAAATTAAAGAATAAATATACAACCTATGAGATCCGTGAGGCTTATGAGGATATTAAAACCCTAATGTCAGAGGGAATGCTCTACTCTCTTGATCTTTATGAGGATATAGCTAAAAATGATGATAATCCTTCCTATGTAAAAGCACTATGTTTAAACATAATTCATGACTGTAATCTTAGATGTAAATATTGCTTTGCTGACGAAGGAGAGTATAAAGGCTGTAGAAAACCAATGACCGCCGAAACGGGAAAAAAGGCCATAGATTGGGTTATTAAACATAGTGGTCCCAGAAAAAATATTGAGGTAGACCTTTTTGGAGGAGAACCACTTATGGCTTTTAACACAATAAAAGAAATTGTTGATTATGCCAGGATAGAAGAGAAAAAGTATAATAAGAATATAAGATTTACAATGACGACTAACGGAACATTGCTTAAAGAAGATATTATAGATTATATAGATAAAAATATGGGTAATGTGGTGCTCTCAATAGATGGCCGTAAAGAAGTTAATGATAAAGTGAGAATTAGAGTAGACGGAACAGGGTGCTATGACAGCATACTTCCAAAAATAAAAAAAATGGTAGAAAAGAGAGACCCCGCTAAGCAGTATTATGTAAGAGGAACTTTTACAAGAAATAATACGGATTTTTATCAGGATGTTATATCTTTAGCTAATGAAGGCTTTAAAGAAATATCCGTTGAACCAGTAGTGCTACCTGATGAACATGAGTTATCTTTGCGAGAGGAGGATTTGCCAGAAATCTTTAGTCAGTATGATAAGCTGACAGAGGAGATGATAAAAAGAGAGAAGGAAGGTAACTCTTTTAAATTTTATCATTTTAATATTGACTTAAATGGTGGACCCTGTATATATAAGAGAATATCAGGCTGTGGAGCTGGACATGAGTATGTTGCAATTACTCCCGATGGGGATATTTTCCCTTGTCATCAATTTGTTGGCGATGATTCCTTTAAAATGGGTAATATATTTACAGATGAAGAGATAAATCAAGATTTGTCCTCTACATTTAGAAAAGCACATATCTATAATAAACCTTTGTGTAGAGAATGCTGGGCTAGATTTTACTGTAGCGGTGGCTGTCAGGCAAATAACTACAATTTTAATGGTGATATTCATATTCCATATAAAGTGGGTTGTGAAATGCAGAAAAAGCGCATTGAGTGTGCTATTGCTTTAAAGGCTAATACTATATAATAAAGATTAAGGTGGGGATTTCTTTATTAAGCTAAATAATTCTCTTTTTATCAATATTAATTGTAAAAAAATATAATTTAAATTATAATATATATTGTTTTCATTTATATTAAGAATAAAAATTAAAGTAAATTATCCTTAACTATATGTTTAATATTGGTGGATAATAATTAAATGGAGGATTAAAAATGGAGTATAAAGATTCAATAAGAATTATCGATGGTTTTCCCAAGGAAGGTATTAGCTTTAAGGATATTACAACCTTAATAAAGGATGGAGAAGGACTACGAAAAGCTGTTGACGACCTTGTTGAGTTTTTAAAAGACAAGAATATTGATGTAGTAGTTGGTCCTGAAGCTAGAGGGTTCATTTTTGGTGTTCCAGTAGCTTATGCTTTAGGAGTGGGATTCGTTCCCGTTAGAAAAAAAGGAAAGCTTCCAGCAGAAACTGTTAAAATCGAGTACTCCCTAGAATATGGAACAGATACTTTAGAAATTCATAAGGATGCAATTAAACCTGGTGAAAGAGTAGCCATTGTTGATGATCTGTTAGCAACAGGAGGTACTATAGGTGCTGTTGCTAAGCTAGTAGAGCAGGTTGGTGGAGAAGTTGCAGCTATGGGATTTGCCATAGAGCTTACAGAGCTAAATGGTAGAGATAGGCTTGGAGACTATGAGATAAGCTCTTTAGTTCAATATGACATCTAAATTATTTGAAAAAATTAATTATATATTATATAATTAAAATAAAATTGGCTGGTTGCACAAAACCAGCCATTGATTTTAATAAAAAATAAGTAAAAATCTTTATTTAAGTAATACGTAGTGAATGAATATAATAAGTTTTTTAGAGGAGTGTTTTATCCTATGTTGGAGCAACTTATGGATATTGTTGATAAAAATGATTATTCAGTGGATAAAAAAATAATAGAGAAAGCCTTTTTGTTAGCAGAAGTTGCTCATAAAATGCAGAGGCGAGAGTCTGGTGAACCATACATAGTTCATCCTTTGGCTGTTGCATGTATATTAGCTGAAATGGGAATGGATACTAATACTATTGCTGCTGGGCTTCTCCATGATGTGATTGAGGATACAGATTACTCCTACGATGATTTGACAAGTGCATTTAATGTAGAAATCGCTAACCTTGTAGATGGCGTTACTAAGCTAGGGAAAATTAAATATAAGACTAAACAGGAGCAGCAGGCAGATAATGTACGAAAAATGCTGTTAGCCATGGCTAAGGATATAAGGGTTATAATCATAAAGCTGGCAGATAGACTTCATAATTTGAGAACCTTAAAGTTCATGCCTCCAAACAAGCAAAAAGAAAAGGCTGAGGAAACTTTAGATATTTATGCTCCAATAGCCCATAGACTAGGTATGTCAAAAATTAAATGGGAATTAGAAGATTTAGCTTTTAGATATATAAATCCTGATAAGTATTATCAGCTGGTAAATGAGATTTCAGAAAAGAGAGTTGAAAGAGAAGCATATATAGCTCTAGTAGTGAATGATTTAAAAGAGAAACTTTCTTCATCAGGAATAGAAGCTGATATAGAGGGTAGGCCTAAACATTTTTATAGTATTTATAGAAAGATGGTTAATAAAAACAAAACTATTGAGCAAATTTTTGATTTGACAGCCATACGACTTTTGGTTGATTCTGTTAAGGATTGCTATGCTGTTTTAGGAATAGTTCATACCATATATAAGCCAATTCCTGGAAGATTTAAGGACTATATAGCAATGCCTAAACCTAATATGTATCAATCCTTACATACTACAGTTATTGGTCCTCAAGGAAAGCCCTTTGAAATACAGATAAGAACCTATGAGATGCATAGAACTTCAGAGTATGGAATAGCTGCTCATTGGAAATACAAAGAGAGTACTAAGGATGATGGAGAAGGAAACTTTGAAAATAAGCTTGCATGGCTTAGAGATATCTTAGAATGGCAGAAGGATACTTCCGATGCAGAAGAGTTTATGGAAGCCTTTAAAATAGATTTGTTTACCGAT
Organism: Bacillota bacterium; assembly: GCA_023440105.1. GTDB lineage: Bacteria > Bacillota > Clostridia > Clostridiales > Clostridiaceae > JAEXZL01. The sequence goes on along the minus strand of JAEXSY010000188.1, from coordinate 39 downwards.
GAGATATTTGTCTTTACTCCAAAAGGGGTGGTTATTAAC
>JAEXSY010000151.1 GCA_023440105.1 Bacillota bacterium | reverse complement strand
ACTAAAAACACTTTCCAGGGAGAAAGGCAATACAAGTCTCACACCTACAATAGCCCACAGAAGACAGTTTATCCACTTTGGTGCCTTTTTAAGAAGAAATCGCAGAAGTACCACCGCCAACACAATCCACCCTGCAGTGATACTTAAATTCACAAACTTCAGGAAGATATTTTCCATAAACGCTCCTCCTTATTGCTCAATAATCCGCATAATCTCTGCAAGCTGTTCTTCATTCAAATTTTGCTGCTTTGTAAAAGCTGCAATGAATGCAGGTAATGAGCCACCAAATCTTTTTTCCATAAGTTCATCAATCTCAGCAATTTGCGTTTCCTCTTTTGAAATGAGAGAGGATACTATCGTGTCTTCATTTTTCAGCACTCCACGCTCTGCAAGCCGTCGAATAACAGTATAGGTAGTTCCTTTGCTCCACCCCAGCTGCTCCTTACACAGCTTAACAAGCTCCGTACTGTTAATTGGCTCGTGCTCCCAAAGGATGAGACAAAAGCGATATTCACTTTCAAATACTTTCGGTGTTGCCATATCTATACCTCCATAGGTGTAATCTATTCTACCTATTTATAGTTTAATGGATTCTACCTACTTTGTCAAAGTAAATTTTAGAAAATTCACTAAATAAAAGAGACCCACTCTGGAAAACCAGATTAGGTTTCTTGTAAGTAAATTTCTATTATTTTTAAATAAACTTGGGGATATAAGACTTTTACCACGCTTGATATAGCTTTAAGTTCTACTATTTAAACTATTAACAGCTGAATTAACATCTATAGCTTTATTTATTCTTAGAAAACCTACATTATAGCTGTCACCTTCTTCTTCAAGCTGTATCGTTCCTGACTCATGAGTTTCTGTAATTTTGTCATCTGAAACAAACTCTAAGTTTACTTTATAGCTATAGGCCACAACATTCTTTGTTATAGATTATGGTTAACTCAATATCCTTAACGTTTACTTTGAATCTGTTTTCATAGGCGATACTATCCATATAATAGGCATATCCATTTGTGAACAATGCTTGTAACGTGTCTTCATTTGTTGTTGCATCAGCTATGCTTTCGTGAGCATCTCTAACAAAAACAAGCCCTTTATCGGCTTTAAGGAAAGCATATATATACCCATCAGCAAATCCTACGTCATTAGAATAATCAGCAAGTTGAAAAACATCAAATGTTATGTATATGCTAAAAAGAAAAGACAACAAAATTGCAATAATCATAATTTAAGAAACTCCATCCTTAAATTAGTAATGCAAATAATTATAATAGTTAATAATTTATAAAAGTGCGTCTCATGTAAGTTAAAAATATTTTTCCATTATATATTTATTTAGCAGAAAACATACTCCTAAATATATAATCATAACTACAGACCAAAATGCAGCGGCAATCCCAATTCTCGCTTCTGGTGTTAGCACTGTAAGAATAGAATGGTAAGATGTAACAACACCAATTATATGACTTATTGCAAGAAAAATAATGATACCAATACCTAAAATCGTAAGTTTACGGAAGGATTTTTTCGACATAGATTTCCATTCCTTTCTTTTTTTCTCTTAATATTCTGGTAGCAAAAGAAAACGTTGTCGTCAAATTATATCAATTAATATGGGGCTCAATTATTTAATATGTGTATGCCTCATCATAGATAATATATGTACCTTTTATAGGGAATTTTTAAATCACTTCTTTTATAGAAAGAAACGAATAATAGACAATACAATTTAATGTTTTAAGCTATTGCCATTTGAATCGAAAAAATCGTAATCTGAAACCAGACGACCATAATAATAATGGAAAGGGTATTTGTTTATCTCAATTCTCTCTTCAGAATCATATCCAGGATTTATCACAATAGTTTTGCATTTTTCATTATTAATAAGAAAACTATATGAATCTTCCCAGGGCAATGCCCTTATATCATCCCCCCTATCTATTGCATAATGCTTACACATAAATTTATATTTATTAGATTTAACTTCAGTAAATTCTACAGCTAAATATTCATAATCATGATACTTATCATCGACATCAAGCCAAAATAAATAATGATCACCTTTTTTATAAGAAGCCGCAATGCTTATGTTGTCTACATCTACATCAGATAATATTGGTATGTTCTTTTTTGCTCCAACAATTATTTTATCCTTGGAGACGAATTGCTGATTATAAGAAATAAAATTGTAAAGCAAAAAAACAATAAATAACGAAATACAAACAACTTTCTTTTTCAAAAAGATACCCCCTGAATAAATTAATATATTTTAACATTATTTTTAATAATAAATCGATGGGAAGATAGAACCCTCCCGGCTTGCCTGGTGGTACAATCAGACCGAACGCTTCCTTGGTCCAAACGAAGAATTATTAACCTGTTATCATTTGCTAGGGGCCATGCCTAACGTAGATGTATCCTTGAAAAATATAGGAAACATAGCCTACAGAAAAGGATGCAAAAGAATATATATTGAGCCGACTATAATATATTATAAAACATCAACAGCATAACTCACTGAAGTTACGAGAACGTGGTGACTTGTTGTTCAATCTCTCCACCAATAATAAAGCGATGTAAGCCAATCTTCACCGTTTTCATCAAGAAAATTAAAGCATCCAAATACACATGCTATAAAAATAAGCAAGAGGAACTCAGGCCACATTTCAATAACTAATCCTAAAGTAAATGGATTTTCATTAAATTCTTTTACTATACTTACAATTATCGCTATGCCGCCAAAAAGTCCCGGAATAACCAGTAATGCCAACGAAAGCTTTGCTGCAGATATTAAAAGGCTTACAGTTAAATACACAATACCTCTTACCGGCCACAACAACACCCATAAAACCAGTTTAAGCCCCTCCCTTTTTAAAAAACAATCCGGCGCTCGCTCATAGCTTTGATAACTGTATTGTGTTCCTTCATTGCTTTGCTGGTAATATTCATTATAATGATATTTTTTTTCTGTTTTATTATCTTCGTAGTTAGAGGCGTTGCTTTGGCTTGTCTCATGGGATTGTTTATATTTATCATAATTATTTTTGTTATATGCGCTGCTTTTTGGCGATTCGTAATAATAATTAGCTGAATTTAGCGCTTCATAAGCTTTGTTGATTTCGGCTGTTATTTTGGTATATTTCGCTCTTTCTTCCGGAGGTTTAGTATCAGGGTGGTTATTCCTTTGAAGGTTACGATAAATTTTTTTGCGGAATTCAGGATCTTCGACAAGCTTCTGAAACTCTGAAACAGGCAATTCAAAAATTCTACATATCTCTAAGTGTGATAATTTTTCCATGCTTACACTCCTTAAGATGATGTTGGACTTTTATATCTTTTGATTTCAGAATTTACTTTAATAATTTCTTTACTGCTTTTAATTATTGTCCTTACCTCTAAAACAAAAGGAGCCAAACAGATGATTAAGCTTATGATAAGAATCAGCATCTTTAGATTTCTTGAGCTAGCTTTATTAAACGCATACTTGAAAATAAGTAAAAAAATCATTATTGCAAATGCACCATCAACTAGACCTAACATTATTTTTAAAACTGGGTTCATACTACCTACTTCATACTTCTCCCTCTTTCCCCAAAACGTTGTAAATATTCTATATACAGTTATTTCCATACCCAACTTGTTAGCTATTACTTTAAGTACGTAGAGAATTGCATCACTTATAAATGCAGCAAATAATACTATAAGAAAAGGATTTTTATATGTATAAGTAAAATTAAATATGGCAAATAAAAAAATCGCAACTCTCAGAATAAAAACCACTAATATTTTTACTAACTTCCACAGATAACTTATTTTAATTTCTCTGAGATGTGACATATAAGGATCTGTGTCTTTTCTTTTTTTCTCTTTTGCCGAAATGTTATTTTTCATTTTACAAAATATCCTTTCACAAATTAAAATATACAAAATATAATTATCTTCATTAATTTTACAATATTCTAAATATTTTTACAATGTATCTGACTGCTGTACACGGCTGAAGCAGATAGATTCCTGAACGAGATTCCTGTAAACTATCCCGCCCAGTACAGCGGTTTGAAAAAGGGTATTCTTGGTAGAATGATAAAACAGAAGCCGCCCAACTCAAGATTAACACGAGAATTCGACGGCTTCTTGTATAAAATATTCTCTTTTTTCAATCTCTTCGACATTGATTTAAGGATGCGTCATTGCTGCCTCTCCAATAAAATGTCCGCAACCTTGTTGTAAAGTGCTGTTTTATCTCCTTTCTTCACTAACGTCTGTACGACGAATCTGTCACCGGTTTCAGCTTCGGCAATTCGTTTTTCAAAAGAGTCTTTTGCAAGACCTTTAGAGAATTAAGGTACTTTGCTTTTCCTGTGCTAAAATTCTACCGCCAAAGCCTATTATTCGATTATCCTCATCTATTATTGGAAACATAACCCGATTCCAAGATTTATCAAAATAATCCTGTTTTCCTCGCATTTCACCATAACTAACCAGTCCTGACGTAAGAATTAACTCATCGATGAATGATAACAAAGAACAACTTGACACTTTGAGGGATGTATACTATAAATGGTCAAATTATATGACTACACGCTCCACCGCCTCTACAACTATTAGAAGTTATGAGTATGATTGGCTGCGCTAGTTGGATAAGGATCCTATTGTTGACCTTCCGTTGATCATCCTTGACTATTTAACTCTTAAAGAATGGGCTTAAAAGATAGGAAATCTCAGGATGAAATCAGAAAAAAAAATAGAAGAATTAATAGTATTAAAATACCCGCAAGCCTATCTGAATTGCTTTCTAAATATTCATCAACACTATTAAGAATATCAGCACCATATACATTTTCGATAACATCCTTAAATGAAGTAAATATTAACATAATTTTAGCTCCCTATAATAAATTTATATACTGATGAGCTGTTTCTTAATTTATTCTAATGATGTAACTAGTTGTACCAATTCATCCACAGCTAATACTTCATCCTCACCTGATGCCGAAATAGTTATTGATTCTCCTTTTGGAACCTTTAAAGCAATAACATTAATCAAACTTTTAGCATCTGCTTTTTTGCCATTATAGATGACAGCTATGTTTGATTTGAACGACATTGCTTTTTTTACTAATTGTGAAACAGGTCTTGCCTTAAATCCTTTTTCACTTGCTACTATTACTTCCTTTTCTATCATAAATTCACCAACCCTTACCAAATATTAAATACTGTACTTAATCGGCGTAATAAATCAATATCTCTATGTTTTTTCTGTATTACTTATCTCTTTCCTCTACCTTTTGTGTTAAAATTTAATATCTTTAGCGCCTATTATTTTTAAAAGAAATAATTATCTGATTTTTATAGTAATAATAATTTCTCTTATGCTAAAGTTACTAACATATTCTTAATTTGCTAAAATCATTTATTTCTAGTCAACTCTTTTTTCATAACAGTAACCATAGTCAAAGTCTAAAAAACACTTTATTTCTAATCCGAAGAAGATTCTATTTTAAAAAACAGATATGGTATTGAAAAAGATACTTTTTAATATAATAAATAGAAGTTTCTATAATATAAGGAGGGATATCTACCATATCTGTTTATCAAATTATTTATCACCACACTTTAGTGTGATAATTAGAAATATAGCTTATAAAAATCTACTATCTCTTATTCTTAAAGAGCCCTTATACTTTTCGAAAAGCAGATTCCTCTCTGGCACACATGCAGAATGGCGACGTAGCCTTTCAGCTACATCGCCATGCTACATAAATACTTCGTTACCACACCAGCCTTGTTGCACTGCCTTCTTTCACTCCTTGATATTCAACATTTATTAAGACTTATAAATTCTTAATGAAATCATTTTTAATCTATTCTATTACATTACAGTTCTTTCTTATTATATTACTTTTTCTTTTCTCTGCCATAAAGCAGGAGTATACCTATAATCACGAGACCATGAATCATATTTCTCCCGTACTCTGGAATGTTGATAACTGTGAGAATACTTTGAAGTATTATAACTATCGCAGCACCGGCCACAGTACCGGTATATCCACCAAGACCTCCTGCTATAGATGTCCCACCAATAACAACAGCTGCTATAGAATTCATTGTGTAATCATTACCTATATTAAGGTAACTCGTTCCTGAATATCCAATCATCAGAAACCCAACAACAGAACACATCACAGCACTAACACAATATACAAGTATGGTAGTAAGCGGAACATTTACACCAGAATACCTAGCAGCTGTAGTACTAGTACCAATAGCATAGATGTTGCGTCCAAAAACTGTACATCGCAACAGTATTACAGCGATAATTCCCAGTGCAAGAAAAATAATAGTATTAATAGGTATAATACCTCCAAGCCATCCTGTGGCCAGCATCTTTATCATAGGAGCAGTTGCACCCTTAGGAGCACCTTTACAGTATATGTATGCCACACCCAGCAGTACACTGCTCATTGCCAAAGTCATAACTAAAGGAGATATCTTTAAATAATGTACACCGATACCATTAATCAATCCTGCAAGCAAGCCCAAACCAACCACAACACCAACTGCAATCATAATATTGCTGTTCTCACCGGCCATAAGTTGTGCTCCGACAACATTTGACAAAGTTATTACTGAGGCAACCGATAAATCTATTCCACCTGAAATAATAACAAATGTCTGACCAATGGCCACTATAGACAGAAAGCTTATCTGCCTCAACCAGCTTGAAAGACTTGTGGTATTTAGAAACCCAGGTGATATTGTCTGTGCAACAATCAGCAAAAGTATAACAACAAAATAAGTAAGGATTATCTGCATATTTTTCTTTACTGGAGAAATAAGTGTCGATGTTTTCATAAAGTCTTCCCTCTCTTTGTTATTCATAAAACTCTGGTGCTTTTTTAAGCTTTGAATACTCTCCAGAGTCGTGTGGGTAGATTATTGTAGCATTGTATTTTCTTTGAAGTTGTTCAAGCTTTGCAAGTGTTCTACGATATCCAAGGCTGTCATATATCTGTGCCGGTGATATCGGATCAAAAGGAGGCGGACCATAATTAACCTTCATATTCATCGAATCGGACGGAAAAATATATGTTCCGCTTTCAAGGTGTAACATAACCCCGACTACTGACGGTGTATGTCCCTCGAACATTATCAATTTAAAATCCGGTGCGAGCTCATAATCACCTTCGATGAGCTTGAACTTGAGATTCGGAAACTCAAAGTTCTCTCTTGTGTACGAAGATGTATGTGCTGGGTCGTAATGACTCTCAACAAGGCCATGGGCAAAATCTGCACGTCCAGTTATGATATTTTGTCCTGCTGGCGCATCTGTGAAGAAATAAAGTCCGCCACAATGATCGAAATGCATATGAGAAATAACAATCATAGAAATATCCTTTGTTGTGATACCACAACATTCTATACGCTTATCGACAAAATCCTTGGGTTCAATAAACATGGGAAAGTTTCTACGAGTAAATTCTGGCTGACGATCTGCCTCATCTCCAGGAGCACAACCGGTATCGTACAAAACCCACCCCAGCGTAGGATGGTCTATAAGGACCGAGAACATGGGATTTCTCACCCATTCCTGCTGCGGAGATTTATCATCGACAGTACCTGCATGAGGCATGGAGACATTCCACGCATAGTCATTTTCTATCCAACCGTTATGAAGAATCGCAAACCTTAATTTCTTTTTCATCATTATTTCCTCCTTGTCCTTATTGCACTCAATGTCAGAGCAATCACCATCATTAAACCCAACACCAGATACTGATAGTACGACTCGACCCTTAACAAATTCAGCATATTGTTTACAACAACGAGTATCATTGCACCAGCAACCGTTCCAATCGCACTTCCACGACCACCGGCCAGTGCTGTTCCACCGATAACCGCAGCTGCAATAGAATAATTGGTAAAAGAAACGCCAATCGCTGGGTCTCCGGACTGTGTGCGGGCAGCAACATATATGCCACATAAACCACTAATTAATCCACATATAACAAATGCGAGTATCCTGACTCTCTCGACCTTTATACCCGAAGAATACGCAGCTTCTATATTACCTCCGACCGCATAGATACTTCGACCTAGTTTTGTACGATTAAGAAACAACCACATCAGTACAATTGCGATTGCGAAAATAAAGAAAGGTATAAACTTCCATCCTTTTGTATATCCAGTAACAAATTTAGCAAATCCCTCATTGATAAAACCACCAGGAGTAGGTAAGAACAGATACGCAACACCTGCTAGTATACTGGAAGTCGCCAAAGTAGCCACTATCGCCTGCAGCCGTCCCTTTACTACGACCACACCATTAATGAAGCCTACAACTATTCCCAGGGTAATCGCCGCCAATACACCGAGAACCCATCCAAACCTACCTTCGGTCATAGTAACAGCACAAACTGATACAGATACAGAAATAATCGATCCTACAGATAAATCTATTCCTCCAAGAAGTATTACAGTCATCTGTGCAAAAGCAATAAACAAATACGGAAGTGTGGTTGCCATCAAGTTGCGCAGATTGTAATAAGTAAGGAATTTCGGATTCAGTATCTGTGTCGCTATTATCAAAACAAATAGGAAGCAATAGACGAGTATTATATCGGATTTCTGAGATGCAAGACGTCTGATATATGCTCTATTCCCCTCTCGTCCAGCGGTTTTTAAGAACTGACAATCTTTCTTTTCGATCTTATTCATTGTTTTTACCTCCGTCTTCTTGCATCACTTCATACCAACAGCTAGACGCATTATGTTTTCCTCATTGATATCGTCTCCAGAGAGTTCTCCCGAAATCTCTCCTTCGTACATAACGATAACACGGTCACTCATACCAACAACCTCCAACAGATCGGTAGAATACATCAACACAACGACACCCCTGTCAGATAGCTGCCTCATCAGATTATATATCTCGTGCTTTGTGTTTACATCAATCCCTCGCGTCGGCTCGTTAAACAACAATATCTTTGGTGCAATGGCGAGGATTTTGCTGAGTACGACCTTCTGCTGATTACCTCCAGAAAGACTACCTACTTCCTGCGATTCGTCATGAACTTTGATTTTCATATCCTCAATACTTTTTTTGACGAATGCACTTTCGATAACGCGTTTAATAAAACCGAATTTCTGCCTCATATACATACTGGCAAATGCGATATTGAACCTCACCGACTGTTTGAGGAATAGTCCCTGCGTCTTTCGCTCCTCGGATACATATCCAATTCCAAGTCTTATTGCATGACCCGGACCCTTTAATTTAATCTGAGAGCCTTTGAATATGATTTCACCTGAATCGATATGTTTTAGACCAGCAAGGCAATCCAGTAGGTCACCTTGTCCGTGTCCCTGTAGTCCGGCTAGGCTAACCACCTCACCCTTTTTTATATTGAAACTGATATTCTTCAGAGCACTACCGCTATTGAGATTAATGACATTAAACACTTCTTCCTGTGGTTCGGTATTTTTCTGAGGGTAGATAGCCTGCAGCTTGCGTCCGACCATCATCGTTATAAGCTCATCTGCAGTTACATCTCCCACATTTACTGTATCGATGAGATGCCCGTCCTTTAAGACAGTAATCCTGTCACCCAGTTCAAAGAGCTCCTCCATGCGGTGGGATATGAATATCAAAGTTTTATTTTCTTTTTTAAATCTGAACATCAATTCGTAAAGCTTTTGAGTCTCAGTTCTGGAAAGAGACGATGTAGGTTCATCAAGGATTATTATGCTCGGATTTTTCACAACCATCTTCATTATCTCAACCATCTGTTTCTTCGCAAGAGGTAACTCTCCGACAAGTGCATTTGCAGATATCTGAAGATCATATTCGTCAATCAGTTTTTCTGTTTCAGCAACTATTTTTGCGTTGTCTATAAGACCAGCTTTGGTACGTGGTTCATTGTTAAGAAATATATTTTGAGCAACAGTCATATGTGGAAGCACAGAAAGCTCCTGATACACCATGGCAATACCGATTTTCTGAGCCTGCTGCGTATCCTTGTATACTACTTCTTGACCATTGATAATGATTTGACCGCTGTTCGGATGAATAACACCAGTTAATATCTTGAGAAGTGTACTTTTCCCAGCACCGTTTTCTCCAATAAGAACATGTATTTCACCAGGGTAGCAAGAAAAATTGACGTTATGGAGTACTTCATTGTTTCCAAAGGATTTTGAAATATTTTTAAGTTCTATCGAATATTCAGACATGTGGACTCCTCCAAAAAAAGGTTTTCGCCTACATTTGGGCTATTGGCCTGACAGGCACTTTATAGTGCCCGCCAGACTATATTTCACTCCGTTAGTTAGAGAACAATGATTTAATGATGTCATCCGGAAGTATAGAACCTACCCAGAAGCTATCAGGTAAATCTGTTCTAACATAATCTTTGATG
>JAEXSY010000092.1 GCA_023440105.1 Bacillota bacterium | reverse complement strand
TGCACATTTATACATTGCAAGAGCAGCACCAGGAAGACCAAAAATCATAAGAGGGAACTTTCCTGACATAAATCTTGTAGCAGATACACTAAAGTGAGTAATACCAGGAGCGCTAAGCTCAGCAAAGAATATATTTTGAGCACCTTCTATTAATACTCCAGCAACCTCAGCAGTACCTCCAACTGCAGTCTGCCAGAAAGGAAGGTAGAATACATGGTGAAGTCCAAAAGGAATAAGAGCTCTTTCCATTACACCATAAATCCATGTGCCTGCATAACCAGAGCGGAGTACTAAATCCCCAACACTATAAATGGCAGCCTGTATAGGTGGCCAAATAAAGAACATAGCTATACCTACTATTAAATACACTACGGCACTAATGATAGGAACAAATCTTGTTCCCCCAAAAAAGGACAATACCTGTGGTAGTTCAATCTTGTAAAATCTGTTATGAAGAGCAGCAACTCCAAGACCAACAATTATACCACCGAAAACACCCATTTGAAGAGAGGTAATTCCTAGAACATCTCCTGCTGCACCTTCTAAGAGAGCCTCTGTACCACCATTAATCGTGATCATTGCTCCAATAGATGCATGCATTATAAAGAAAGCTATAGCTGCTGAAAGAGCTGCTACTTCTTTTTCCTTCTTAGCCATACCAATGGCTACACCCATAGCAAATAATATAGGTAAATTAGCAAATACTATATTACCTGCTGCATTCATAACTGTTAATATTGAATATATAAAAGTCCCAGGACCCATGACATTCATAAGACCATAAGTTTCAAGCATAGTCTCGTTAGTAAAGGATCCCCCTATCCCCAAAAATAAACCCGCCACAGGCAGAATAGCAATAGGAAGCATGAAGGATCTGCCGACACGCTGAAGAACACCAAATACTTTGTCTTTCATATTATTCCTCCTTTGATTATGATGATTTTCTATATAAATCGCTTAGCGATAAATATACTCAAAAAGCAACAAGACCTAAGACTTATATGATAGCTATATAAACTATACAATCATCAGCCTCGGTCTTACAGTATAACAAATAAATTCATTTAATATAAAAACACATTATGTGAATATCCTTCTGTAATTATAATGGATATCATTCTTAGACATATCTATATTGATGTAATAAAATCCCACGATAGTAGTTCGTTGAAAAAATCATGATTTTCAAGGTATTTTATAAATCTCCATACTAAAAGTATGGAGTTTACTTAAGTTCACTTATTAATTATTTGTCTGACTATAACTATTCTGATGATATTATATCCTTTGCATTTTCTTTGATTACTATACTTAGTCTATAATCATTATTTCATTTGTGCAATAAACTTTTTTCACTCTGCGCTGATCAATTTATTAATTTCTCATCAATAAATTAGCATACGGAGTTAGAGGTGTCAACATAATTTTATAAATTATTATAAAAATACAATTATTTTAATATAATATTATTATTATTTTAAAGCAAAATTAATAAAATTCAACATATTTAAACAATTTCATATTCCAATAGATATGTAGTTTTCAATTTTACATTTCAAATGTGCTAAAGAATATCAATATATATAATAACTATTTAGCTTTTTATAACTAATACCATCAGAAAAACTATCATAAAATAAAAAATTATATTATTCGACAAATATTGACTTATTTTTTAATTGTAAATATAATATTTTTATGAGTATATCTATTCAAAATATTCACTCTTTAAAGTAAAAAAGGGTAGCAATAATGTTCTACAGTAGCTTGTGAATAATAAATTATTAGGAGGATAATTATGGTTAACAGATTCATACTTAACGAAACTTCATATCATGGTCCAGGAGCAATAAACAATATTGCTGACGAAGTAAAATCAAGAGGTTTTATTAAGGCGTTTATTTGCTCTGATCCAGATTTAGTTAAATTTGGAGTCACTGAAAAAGTATTGAATGTTTTACAAAATAATGGTTTAGATTATGAGCTTTATTCCAATATAAAAGCTAATCCAACCATCGAAAATGTACAGGCTGGAGTAAAGGCATTTAAGGAATCAAATGCTGATTATTTAATTGCTATAGGTGGAGGCTCCTCTATGGACACTGCCAAAGCTATAGGAATAATTATTAATAATCCTGAATTTGAAGATGTAAGAAGCCTTGAAGGTGTAGCACCTACTAAGAATCCCTCTGTTCCAATAATAGCAGTACCTACCACCGCTGGTACTGCTGCAGAGGTAACTATAAATTACGTTATTACTGATGTTGAGAAAAACAGAAAAATGGTTTGTGTTGATCCTCATGATATTCCAGTGGTTGCTGTTATAGACCCAGAAATGATGGAATCTATGCCTAAAGGCTTAACTGCTGCCACAGGTATGGATGCACTTACTCACGCTATAGAAGGGTACATCACCTTAGGTGCCTGGGAGCTTTCTGATATGTTCCATCTCAAAGCAATTGAAATTATTAGTCGTTCCTTAAGAGATGCTGTTAATAACACTCCTGAAGGAAGAGAAGGAATGGCACTAGGACAATACATAGCTGGTATGGGCTTCTCCAACGTAGGACTTGGAATAGTTCATTCAATGGCTCACCCACTTGGTGCCCTGTAT
>JAEXSY010000542.1 GCA_023440105.1 Bacillota bacterium | reverse complement strand
GCCTTTACCTGTTGAATAAGACCGCGAATACTTGTCTCTACATGGCCTATATTAATAGGGACAGCACCGTTTTTACCAATAATACAGTTGCATTCTATGGCTACATTATCAGGAAGATCAGAAATAGTTCCGTTATTTCTCACATTTACAAATTGTATATCCTTTTTATCGTTATATAAGGAAGTTATTAGATTAACTGCTGCCTCACTGTAATGTGCCCCTCCTCGTTTAGAAAGCTGCGGTGGCTTTATGTTTAGATTTTCATCCTTGTACATTTCAAAAAGCTCTTCCTCCAGCTTCTTAACCACAGCACCTCTGCTTCCATTTTTCTTTGCTTCCTCCAGAGTGTGCTCTAGCATGGCATCCTTCATATAATAATATCTATGATATGGACAGGGAAGCATACCTATGGTATGGAGAAGCTCTTTATCAAAGTCAGCACCAGGAATATTTGCCATATTAAATTCCTTACTTTCAGCCACCTTGTCTAAAACCTCCCTAGTTACATCAACTCCGTCCTTATATACCTTTCTCCCCCAAACGAGATGGTTCAAACCAGCAAACTCGATATAAATTCTATCAGGACTTACGTCATAAAGCTTAGCTACCATATTTACCATTCCGATAGGAACATTACAGAGACCTATAACCTTAATAGAGCTATGCTTTAACACAGCCTCTGTGACAATCCCTGATGGGTTGGTAAAATTAATCAAAAATGCATCAGGACAAAGCTCCTCCATATCTCTACAAATATCTAAAATAACAGGAATGGTTCTAAGAGCCTTTGCAAAGCCACCAGCTCCATTAGTTTCCTGTCCTAAAAGTCCATATCTTGCCGGTATGGTTTCATCCCTTATTCTTGCTTCCATCTGTCCTACTCTAAACTGTGTAGTTACAAAATCTGCATCCTTTAAAGCTTCTCTTCTATCTAAGGTAAGGTGAATCTTAATATCAGCCCCTGCCTTCTCCACCATTCTTTTTGCTAGATTTCCTACTATTTCTAACTTTTCTTTTCCTTCTTCTATATCAACCAGGTAAAGCTCCTCTAGAGGCAGCTCCCCAGAGAGCTTTCTATTTATAAAACCTTCTATTATTTCAGGAGTATAGCTGGAGCCTCCTCCAATTGTTGCTATTTTTAAACCATTTTTCATGTGAATAACCTCCTTATTTAATTCCTTCTCTATATTTTAAACCAACAGTTCCAAGCTTCTTCCTTTCTCCATCAGCCTTGATAGCCATATAATAAAAGGCTATAGCAACAAGTGTACCATAAAAACCCATATAAGTATTTACAAGAGCTGAAATCGTCAAGGCATGAGCAACATATATATAGACCTGCTTAAAGCTAATGTCATTATTCCCTCTTATTCTATGAATAGCGAAAAAAATACCTGAAAGAAGCAGAGTCGATATACATATCCCCATCCACATATATCCTATGGTCAATACAAGATTCTGAGGTGATATTATTTTAAAAATATTTCCATAGCTATCAGCACTTCCTACAACCAGCCTAGCCATTAATTCAATGAGAAGAAAAGCCACAAATCCCATTGCAGAAATAAAAAGCTGATAAACAAAAACCCTGACCATAGAAAGTTTCAAATAGTTTTTATATTCCCCTGGTTTAGCTAAACTAATAAAGAATTCTTTAAATATATTCATATTTTGATCCTTTCACGACTATAGATTAAATTCATATAGGTGGCTGAAAAGACAGCCACCTATTTTCATTATTTTTTATTTATACTGAAGCAGTTGCTCCCTGAGCACCTTCATTTTCAAATTCCTGTTCCTGCTTATAATACTGATTGTCTACTACCTTAAAGAACGGGAAGTATATGAAGAAGGAGATAACAATACTTACCACCTGAAGCAGAGCACCTCTAATACCGGCAATCAAGAATCCTCCAATTATTGGCGGAGTGGTCCATGGGATAATTACCCCTGATGGCCTTGGAACAAATCCCCAGCTTATTGCTAAGTAACAAACTACTGATAATACCATTGGAGTTAATATAAAAGGTATCATCATAATCGGGTTAAGAACTATTGGAAGACCGAAGGTTATAGGCTCATTGATATTGAATAGTCCTGGTAATATAGCTAGTCTTCCTAGCTGCTTAACCTGCTGAGATCTAGCAAAGAGAAGCATTGCTATACATAAGGCTAAGGTACAGCCTGAACCACCTAATTGAAGGTATATTTCCTGGAACTGCTGAGTCACTATATTAGGAAGAGCAGCACCAGCATCATAAGCTGCAAGATTTTGTGCAGAAAGACTTACCCATATAGGGCTCATCACAGCACCAACTATCTGAGCACCATGAATACCAAATACCCAGAATAAGCTTATAAACAGATTAGCAACTAAGCTTGCACCTAATCCTTTACTTACTACAGTTAGAGGCTGTTGAAGAACAGTAAATATAAAGCCATGAACTGTTTCATAACTGGTATAAGCAAAGCCTAATCTAATCAAGCTAAAGACAACAAGTATAATGAAAGCAGGAATTAAGGCTGAGAAGGATCTAGAAACTGATGGAGGTACTCCCTCAGGCATTTTAATAGTCCAACCCTTTTTAACAACAAACCTAAATATTTCTACAGCTAATATGGCCGTTAGTATAGCAACAAATAATCCTTTAGCTCCCATCCATTCAAAGGGAATATAGTTTGCATTATCAAATGCACTCATTGGAGTAATTACTAAAAATACTGAGAAGGTTATTGCTGCAGAGCTCAAACCATCCACCTCATAATAACCAGCAAGGCTATTAGCTATGCCCCATATTACAAATATGGTCATTAGATTCATTGTTGCATTAAAAACCGTATTAAAGAAATCTGCCCAGCTGGCTCCAAAGATTCCTGCCATAAATTCTGGATATCCCTCTATAGGAATATTAGCTACTAATAAGAACATAGCTCCTATGATTATCAGTGGCAGGGCAAGGGTAAATCCATCTCTTATAGCATTGAGATATCTATTTCCCGATATCTTACCAGCTATGGGCATGAGGGTATTTTCCATAGTGTCCATTAATCTACTCATGATATATCTCCTTTATAATTAGAATTATTTCTTTATTAAGCTTAAAGCCTGATCTAAAACCTTTTCACCATTCATAAGACCATAGTCTCTTGGTGCTATTACATCTATAGGTACATTATTTGCATCACAAATCTTTTTTACCTTTGCCAATGCATGTCTTACTTGAGGTCCTAAGAGAACCACATTAGCTGTAGGCACCCTTTTGCTTGCTTCAGCCTCAGGATAGGCATCTATAGTTGCTTCTATACCTCTAGCTGCAGCAGCCTTTTGCATTTTAGTTACCAATAGGCTTGTGGACATTCCTGCAGAACAAAATAAGACGATATTAATCATAATATATTTCCTCCTTAATAATAATGATTTTATAAAAGCTATTAACCCTTAATATATTATATTTTTTCATAGAGCCTTGTATGTTTATATACAGCAGCCCTTTAGTTATTATTCTCTCGGGAAGTATCCCTCCTGTTCTGCACTGCCTATAGGTTCTCCTTTAGCAAGCTTTACAGAAAAGCTCGCAATATTCTTTAAGGAATCATTTAATCCTACGCCGCCTCTTCCCGGTGTCTTGATAATGTAAATCTTCTTTCTAAACATTTCTGTGCCGGTGCTGTCTGCTGCCATAGCTGCAAAAGCAGGTATATTAAGTCTTTCCACCACTGCCTCCACTAAATAGCCACAGCATTCTCCGTATCTTTTATAATTTAAGGCAGGTCCACAAAGTACCACATCAGGATTGAATTTCTTAATCTGCTCTAATATCTCCTCAATGGCCTTTTCCTTATTTTCTAAGAAATAATTATCTCCACAGATAACAGTACCGACTATATCACCTCCTTTTCTCATTAAACTAGATTTCAAAAGCATTCCTAACCCAGCACCACCTCTTTGAGAGGTAGGTGGTATATTCATTTTTTCATCTCCGCCAAAGCCTGCCTGAACCTGATTTAAAAATTGTACAACCTTTATCATCTTTATCACCTATTCTTAGTTTATTTATCTTCTGGTATACCCTTAAGCCCATTGATTTCCTTCTGCATACCTATCATATGCCTTACAAGCTCTTTAGCTAAAAGGGTAGACATTAAATGGTCCTGTGCATGTACCAATATCAAACCGAGCTCTACCTTATTTCCCCTAGCCTCCTCATGAATAAGGCTTGTTTGCATATTATGGGCCTGAATAATTGATTCCTCAGCCTTTTCTAAAAGAGCATCAGCTTCCTTATAATCTCCGGCTTTAACCTGATCAAAAGCTTCATATATATAACTTCTCGCATCTCCTGAATAGCTTATTAATTCAAAGATAGCTACTTCTCCGATAGTGCCTTTATTATCATCTTCCATTACTATTCCTCCAAACAAAAAGATTATTTGATATAAAATATATTAAGCAAGTCCCATGCCAACATATAGTAATAAGTGGGGTTTTGGCTATTACAAACGTTATCATTATAATAACTATTAGTTCTATACAGATTTTATACACTTTTATACTATTTCTTAAGATATATCTAGATTTTTTATACACTTAGCTACAAAAAACTAAGTGTATTTTTACTCCTTTAAGATTTGCTCATAGTGAGACAGGATGCTATACTGATTATATGTTTGAATATTCAGAATCATGGTTTTCATGACAATCTATTTATAATGCTGGGAGGTTCTTTTATGATAGCTGAAAATATGAAGTCTTTAGTTAATAATAATTCCGCCATAAGAGCAATGTTTGAGGAGGGTAATAGATTAAAGGCTATTTACGGGGAAGATAAGGTCTATGATTTTAGCCTTGGAAACCCTAACCTTAGAGCTCCTGAGGTGGTAAATAAGACTATAATAGACATATTAAACGAAGAGGATCCTGTATCAGTCCACGGGTATATGAATAATGCAGGATACCCAGAGGTGAGAAGGACCATAGCTGCTTCTCTTAATAGACGCTTTGGAACGAGCTTTAATGAGGACAACATTCTCATGATTGTGGGAGCTGCCAGCGGCCTTAATATAGCGCTTAAAACCTTACTAAATCCTGGAGATGAGGTAATAACCTTTGCTCCATATTTTGTTGATTACGGTAACTATGTAGCCAATTATGATGGTAACCTCGTGGTTATCTCTCCTGATAAGGAAACCTTTCAGCCAAAGCTTTCGGAGCTAGAAAAGAAAATAAACAGTAAAACTAAAGCTGTTATTATAAATTCTCCCCATAATCCCACAGGGATTATATATTCAGAGGAAACCATAAAAAAAATAGCAGAGATACTTAATAAAAAGCAAAAAGAGTATAATAGTAACATTGTTCTTATTTCCGATGAACCCTATAGAGAGCTGGTATATGACGGAAGTTTCGTTCCCTACATCACTAAATACTATGATAATTCTATGGTGGTATACTCCTACAGCAAATCTCTTTCTTTACCAGGAGAGCGTATAGGCTATTTAGTTATTCCCGATGAACTTGAAGATAGCAAAGTTGTTTTCACTGCAGCTACCATAGCCAACAGAATTAATGGCTATGTTAATGCACCTTCTCTCATGCAGAAGGTGGTTGCCCGCTGCGTAGACCAGCCAGTGGATGTGAGCTTTTACGATAAAAATAGGAAGGCTCTTTATGAAGGGTTAATTTCCTTAGGCTTTCAATGCATAAAACCTCAGGGGGCTTTTTATCTCTTTTTAAAGTCTCCTGAAGAGAATGATAAAAGCTTTTGTGAAAAGGCTAAAAAGTATAACATATTAATGGTACCTGGGAGCTCTTTCGCCTGCCCTGGTTATGTAAGGCTCGCCTACTGTGTATCCCATGAAACCATTATAAATTCTCTATCTGCCTTTAAGCTTCTGGCAGAGGAGTATTCTCTATAAAAAGAAAAGGCACTATTTTTATCCTATGTAGATAAAAACAGTGTCTTAGTTATTCATTAACTAAATTCCTCAGTATAAAGCACACCTCATCATCCCCTAAGTCTACCTTATAATAATCCTCTATGGGGTGAACGCTTTTCTTTATGGCTTCAAATATCTTTCTATGCCTTCTCTTTAAGTCCTCTTTTGAGTAGCAGGTAGGAGTAAGCTTCCCCTCTATGATATTGCTTATGGAACATACTATATGAACTAGAAGCCCAACTCGAAGATCATAGCTTAATGCTTTAGATGTAGCCACTTCAAGGTCATGAATAAACTCTTCATAGAGCTTTTCAAAATTAAAAAGATTTATATTCCCTACATCTCTCTGAAGCACCTCTAGAAAGGAGGCATATTCCATATCCTCTAAAGGAGTATCTTTGGGTAAGCTTTTATCTAAAAGCTCCTTTAATCGTGTACACTCCCTATCCACGAATATTTCATAGGTGGTTATAAAAGGAATTCCATAAATTTTAGGATCTATAGGGCCTACTATGGCAATTATATTCTTATCCTTAGATAAACTATTAATAAGATTATACAGATATTTTTTATTGTTAAGAGACATCGGCATTATGTCAGCATTATAGCTTTTTAGGTTAAGCTTGCCCTCAATAAAATTTTTGAGCTCAATGGCGCTTCCTTCCCCTGTGGAGCATAAGGTAATAATGAGGTTTTCTTCCGATGGAAGAAAGGTATCAGTGACTTTTATATTATAAGAAGCATAGGTAGCCAAAGATGAATTGAGATCAGAATAAATCTTATCTATGTCTGACTCTATAACAGCTCTTCTAGAACATTCTATTGCTATAGGAGTAGAAACTAAGGTAAATACCTTTATCTCTATCCCAAGCTCCTTGCCAATTAGCTCCCCAAAGGTTCCTAAGGAGCCCATATCTACTAAAAGCATTACTCCTGCTCCCTGATGCTTTTTATGTATAAGCTCTCTTAACTCCTCATAAGCCAGCTCAGGACTTTTATCCAGATTCATATCATAGGGATAAACATTATTGGCGCCTACTAACTTGTTTACCACTTCTCCCATGGAAGAGGCAGTACTTCTCCCATGCATGGCTATCACTACAATGGGTTTATCCTCAAATTCCTGACATTCCAGTTCATCCACTGTAAGAAACATTGCTATAAAGCCTATTTCATCCTCTGGAACCTTCACAAAAAAGTCTCTTTCGATAATCCCAGCCAGCTCTCTAGCCAGCTCATATTCCTGAGGAAAATTACTCTTAATATTACTTAAGTTGTGATTCACAATTTCTTTCCCAGACTTTAATCTTTCAATAGTGGAGTTAACATGAAGGGCAAGTCCATAAGCCACCTTCACTGGGAAAATCTTATTAAGTCTTTTCCCCCCCATCCTAAGAAAGTTTTCCAGCATAGTTATTATCTTCTCTGATACTACCTTAGAGAGTTCAAATTTTGTAGCACCCTTTTCAAAATTCCTGATAAAGTTCTTAAAGTAATTTTCTATGTCCAGCTCCATGAGCAGCTTAATTTCATTATCCTCAACCCCTCTTCTGTGAAGCTCAGCCATCCTGTTTTCTATACCTTCATAAAAGTTATGAGGAAGGGAATAATCTCCTTCTTTAATACTGCTTCTCTGTCCTTTAGGAGTAAAGCAAATCTCCATATCATCCTTAAGAAGCTTATCAACCTCTTGAGCATAATTTTTATAAACCAAAAGTCCTTGATTAACATGGGAAGCAAAATCCGTACAGTGTATTTCAATACTATTTCCCCGTAAGGATAAAGAATTTAAAAAACCATTGGCACAGCCCAGCTGAATATCACTTTTAAGCTGTCCTACATTTCCTGGACATTCATATAATAAAAGCTGCCTCATGGTATTTTGAGATACATGTATATCTTTACCAATCCTTGCAGCCTCTGTAGTAAAGAATTCACATATAAGTGTATATCTCTCCTCAAGAGTCCTATCCTTTAGGGGAGGTATTTTTATGTTCATGGGAATCCTTCTAGTAAAGGTATTCAAAAGAACATTATCTATATCCTCAGATGTAGCACAAATAATCAGTACCTCACAGGATTTCTTTTCTTCATCTCCTAAAGAAGAGTACTTTCCCTTATCTATTAGATAAAAGAGCATTTCCTGCCCTTCTGGTGGCAGTCTGTGAACCTCATCTAAAAATAATACTCCACCATTTGCCTTCCCAACTACTCCCTCTTTATCCTTATGGGCTCCTGTATAAGCACCTTTCTTAGTGCCAAAGAGCTGTGCTAGCAGAAGCTGAGGATTATTGGCATAATCGGCACAGTTAAAGGATACAAAGGATGCATCTAGAGGGAATACACCGTTTTCAATAGCAAACTTATACATGAGCTCTGCAAACATGGTCTTACCTACACCGCTAGGCCCCAGAATTAAAGTATGAAGTCCTCTCTTAGGATACATGATTGCAGCCTTAGCCTGCTGTATAGATTTTTTTAGGCTTTTATCACTTCCTGTAAGAGCATCAAAATTAGTTCCTTCCTTGTGTTCAGCGGTAGCGACTCTCCCAGTATTATTTAAGGCATAAATCACCGGTTTACCTTTAATCTTCAAAAGTATACCCTGACGGTATAACTCATTAAGTATAGAGCTAGCATTACTTCGCTGCATATCCATAGCTGATGCAATATCCTGGGCAGAAAATCCTTTTTTATCTTCATATTTATTTTTTATATAATCCAATACTTGATCTCTGCTGCTTTTCATAATGCACCTCCCTTTATATACATTGTAAATAATATAAATATAATATTACCATAAACTTCAATATTTTTAAATATTCTATAATTTTAATAATTATTAGTAATATATATTTTTTTATAAAATCAAATATAGGTCCGACCAAAGTCAGACCTATATCTATAAATTTATTTGATTAACTTTCCTCTACTAGCTTAACATTTTCTTCCCCGAATTTATCCTGAAGAAATTTTAAGCCATCGCCCTTTAAATCCAGCCACATATCCCTTCCTAATCGGAAGCTCTGCCTTTCCTTTGCTGCAAAAATATATAGAGGGGTGTCTCCCCTGTAGGGTGCTAAGTACGGTCTTAAAGACCAGTTTACCTCTTTAGCAGTCTTGCTGTCTGATACTCTTATAAATACCTTAGAGGAATTAAGCTTTTCCAGAGGCTGTATATCCTCACAGATAACCTTAGGTGCTTCATCCTCCCTAATACTCATCTTTCCCCTTACCACAATGAGCTGATCCACCTCAATCATGTGATTGACCTTTTCAAGAGTATTAGGAAAGACTATCAGCTCTATGGTGCCAGTAAGATCCTCCAGCTTTACAAAAGCCATGATTTTATTGTTTTTTGTGACCTTTCTGCTAACCTCGGTGATTATCCCACCGATAATTACCCTTTCTCCATCCTCAACACCCACCGCTGGCTTCATAATAACCTCTG
>JAEXSY010000189.1 GCA_023440105.1 Bacillota bacterium | reverse complement strand
GATACTTTCATTCCTTTAGTTATTAAGGTATCCTTAGATTCCTTAATGATATTTTCTTTTATAATCTCTTCATGTATAAGGCTATCATTATTATATACAAGCTTCTTTTCAACTTCCTTCAGACCTTCTTCACCCTGCTGACTTTTTTCCTCTCCATAGTTTAACTCCTCTGAATTCTGTATTACTACCTTAGGAGTTATAGCTTCGTTATATGAATTCTTAAGGGTGGTCTGAACATTAAGCTCTCCCTTCTCTGAAAGCTCAATAAGGTTATTTAGTGCTATTTCCATGTTATCTATTTCCCATGGATAGCACTCTACTTGTTCAAAGTGTATAGCTTCTTTTATAGCTATGCTCTCTACTGAACTTCCTGATAGAGGCAGCTTATTAACATAATAAGCCTTTATATTATTTACTAGCCTTTCTGCTTCCTCATTATTTAATACTGTTCCCTGAGGATTCCCATCTACTACCAAGCTTATTCCGTTAATTTTAGCGTTGAAAAGGACAAAAAATTTGTATAGGAGGCTATCCCTCTCCTCCGAGGAGCTATTATCCACATGATATTCCACAGAGCTGCTGCTTGAAAATAGCTTAACCTCCCTTATCTGACGGTAACCAAAGCTTTTACCTTTAATAAAGGCTGAGCTTAACCCTTCCTCTATATAATCTAGATTAACAAATAAGAAAGGGATTACTAGGGCAAGAATAAGCAAAAAGGCTTTCTTTAACTTATCCCTGCCCCGGTGATTATTTTCCATGTTCTCACTCCTTATGTATGAAAAGGATTGAATTTAGTCAGCACATTTATTAATTTTTCCCACTTTTTTGTTATATATTCACATTCCATACAATATTGGCAATAGTACCTTAATTTATATACTTATTGAGAGTATCCCTTGCGTCTGTTATAATTAATTACACTAATGGCTATGACAAAATTTCAAATTTAATATTATAATATAGATAAAGGAGGTGTAGAAGCTTATGAGTACTTTCATGCTAAAAAACTCCGCTACAGGCTATACTCCCGTAAGCAATATCTTTATAGATAAATACATGCCAAGAGCCAGAGGAGAATTTATAAAAGTATATCTTTTGATGCTAAAATATAGTGCTTCAGGAGAGCTTGGGGTGAGCTCAAATATAATTGCAAATAACTTAAACTTATTAGAATCAGACATAATAAATGCTCTTAATTACTGGAATGAAGAAGGAGTTATTAAATTTGCTCCTATTGATAAGCTGGGTAACTTTAATATAGAATTTGTTCCATTGGAAGAAGACGCTCCTGTAAATGACAGTAAGCTAAATCTCTTAGATGCCCTTACCTCTGGAGGAACCAAGGAAATGCTCAAGGAGATTGAAAAACTCCTGGCTAGGCCTCTCTCCTCTAAAGAAATGAGTTCTTATTTAAGCTGGGAAAAAGACTTCAATTTTTCCTCTGAGCTTATTCTTCTTTTAGTAGAATATTGTGTTTCTAAAGGAAAAAGCGATACTAGATACATTGAAAAGGTAGCTATTTCCTGGCATGAGGCAAAAATCTCCTCTATTGAAGAAGCACAGCAGTATATTAAAAAGAGCGAAGACAAGTGGATGAGAATACGAAAGGTTCTATCCTATTTAGGTATAAAGAACACTGAAATTATGAAGCCTCAAGAGGATATGATGGATAAATGGCTCTCCACCTATAACTTTTCCCTAGAGGTTATCTTTAAGGCTTGTGACATCTGCTTCGAAAGGCTCAATAGAGCGGACTTTAAATACATCGATGGAATATTAAACAGCTGGTTTAAGGACAATATAAAAACCTTAGAGGATATTGCTCTTAAGGATAATAAAAAGGATAACACCACATCGAAAAGAAAGGTGTCCCCTACCATTAAAAATGAACTTCGCTTTAATAACTTTGACCAGAGGGTATATGACTACGATAGCCTAGAAAAGAAATTATTAGGATGGGATAAATAATGATCTATGGATACCACAGCGAAATAATGAAGCAGTATGAAGCTACAAGAGAGGATGAAAGATTGGCCCTTCAAAAAAGAAAGGAAGAGCTAGAAAAAAATCATCCAGAAATCATGGAACTTGACAGACGGATAGCTAAGCTCAGCATAGAGCTTTCTCTATCCTTTATAAAGCATAAGGACCAAGTGGAGGAAAGAGTTACAGAGCTCCGGAATAAAATCACAGATCTTAGGGCTCATAAATACGAGCTTCTTGTAGCCTCTGGCTATGATACCCAATATCTCAATCTTCATTATCGCTGCCCTAAGTGCCAGGATACAGGATATATAGGGGTAGAAAAATGCCAGTGCTACAAGGAGAAACAAATCAAGCTTTATTATAGAAATTCTGAGCTTCAGGAATGTATTAAAAGTAATAACTTCAACAACTTCCGCCTAGATTATTATGAGGTTCACAGGATTGGAGAAGAAAAATATTCCCCAAGAAAAAACATGGAGCTTATATTAGAAAAAATACAGGGTGAATATCTTCCTAATTTTAATAACCACAGTGATAATATAATGTTCTATGGAAACTCCGGTACCGGAAAGACCTTCCTCAGCCACTGTATAGCAAAGGAGCTCTTAGATAAGGGCAATTTAGTTGTTTATAGAACCTCTGAGGATCTCATGAAGAACCTCAAGGATATTCGCTTCAATAATAACAAGGATTTAGAGGACTTATTAATAAACTGCGATCTTTTAATTATAGATGATTTAGGGGCTGAGCTTTTAAATGACTATATAGTTACTGAGCTGTTTAACTTTTTAAATGAAAAGCTCCTTAAGAGAAAGAAGATGCTTATATCTACCAACCTCACTCTTGGCCAGCTTTCTAAATGCTATACAGAGAGACTCTCCTCGAGACTTTATGGTAACTTCACAATATTTAAGTTCTATTCCGAGGATATAAGAGTAAAAAAGAACCTATCAAAAATGAACAGATAGCTTGATAACTAGGTATACAAGGAGGTAATCCTCTATATGAATATTCAAATCTTTGGTACCAAAAAATGCTTTGATACAAAAAAGGCTGAAAGGTACTTTAAAGAAAGAAAAATAAAGTTTCAATTCATAGACCTTAATGAGAAAGGCTTAAGCAAAAGAGAGCTAGAAAGTGTTCGAATTGCTGTAGGCGGTGTTAAGGAGCTCATCAATGAGAAATCAAAGGTTTATGAAAGCTCCAACATAAAAAGAATCATGAATAATAGCGTTAAGGAGGAAATTCTTCTAAAGAATCCTCTGCTACTAAAAACTCCCATTGTGAGAAATGGGAAACAAGCCACCGTAGGCTATAAGCCTGAGGTATGGCAGGAATGGGAATAAAATATGATGTGATAGAGCTTCCATTTAGGGAGCTCTTTTATATTTAAAGATCTATATCCTTTATTATCAAATACAATTGCAAGAAAATTAGAATATCTCATTGCATAACTGCATATTATAACTTATAATATAACTGTACTACCTATAATAGTACAGTTAGGAAGGAGAGGAAATATGCTTGTTATTGATAGGTTTTCACGGAAAGCTATTTATGAACAGATTATAGAAGGAATAGAACGTGAAATCTTAACGGAGCTACTACCAGAAGGGGAGCAGTTGCCCTCCTTAAGAGAGCTTTCTTCTAGCCTCAGTATCAACCCAAATACTATACAAAAGGCTTATATGGAGCTGGATAGAAGAGGTGTTATAGCTTCTGCTCCCGGGAGAGGTTATTTTGTATCCCCAGGAGCCTCAGAGATTATTCGTTCTAATCTTTCAAAGAAATTAGATGACATAGAAAGTACCGCTTACGAGCTGGCTATTGCAGCTATTCCAAAGGCACAAGTCATGAAAGCTGTGGATAGTGCCTATATAAGAGCTGCTGCTAAAGGTACTAAAGGAGGGGTAGAGTAAAATGATATCAGCACAAAATGTCACCATGAAGTTTGATGACTTCACCGCTATAAATAACTTAAGCTGCCAGATACCTAATGGCTGTATTTATGGTCTTGTTGGAAGTAATGGAGCAGGAAAATCAACCTTCTTGAGATTAATAAGCGGAGTATATAGACCTCAAAAGGGACAGATATTAATCGATGAGGAAACAGTTTATGAGAATCCTGCTACAAAAAATAAGCTTGTTTATGTACCAGATGATCTTTACTTTTTGCCTCAGTCAAATATGAATAAAATGGCTAGCTTTTATAATGCATTATACGATAAGTTCAGCTTTGAAAGATTCAATAACTTAACTAAAACCTTTGGATTAAATCCATCAGCTAATCTCAATACTTTTTCCAAGGGTATGAGAAGGCAGGCTGCTACTATATTAGCATTATCCACAATGCCAGAGTTTCTTTTCTTTGACGAAACCTTTGACGGTCTTGACCCAGTAATGCGTAATTTAGTGAAACAGGTTATTTATAACGATGTTCTTGAGCGAAAGACCACTACCATAA
>JAEXSY010000526.1 GCA_023440105.1 Bacillota bacterium | reverse complement strand
AAGAAAGTTATCACTGCTGGCTCTCAGAGGCTTAAGGAGTCCACTGTAATACGCTTGAACCATCAAATCATAGGCTTCCACCCTTCTATATATAGAAGCTGTATTATAAATATATTCATTTTCCTGTCTCTCTTCCTCCTCATAATAAGGAACTGCTCTACCAAAGGACTTGCCCTTATGATAATACCAGGCTCCCAGAGCAAGAATTAATTGAAGCAAAATCACCTTAAGTGCTATGGGCACAGATTGCCAAAGAGTTTTTTCCTCGCTTCCTCCGAACATATAATATTCATTGAATACAATGTCTCTATTTCCAAGCTCCTCTAATCCCATAAACACCTCATAAGCTGGAGCTATATCCTCTGTAAGAGCTGCATTGCTTATATAATCAGGCTCTGCTACTAGTATCCTTCCCTCACCAATCATGTAGATAGAATAATACTCATTATCTATGGCAGGAACCTTTGTATCAAGATAGGAGTTACCACCTTCTCTGATATAAAAAAGGTCTCCTCCGCTTTCTACCCAGAGGAGAATTTTATCCTCTTCCACTAAGTAATAATTATAGTTTTCTGTTAAGACAATAATCTCATCATAATCTTCTTCCCCTAAGGGCTTCGTAGATCTTTCTGTATTATATCCAAGCTTCTCTAAGGCTTCATAAAATACACTTGTTCCTTTATTGCTTTTATTGATTACAGAATGATCCGGTAGGCTTCCCTCTCTTCTTATCCCAACAAAATAGCTGACAAAAATTAAAATAGGTATTATACCAATTAAAATAATTAAGTCTTTGCTAATTGGCTTCTTCACTCTTATTCACCTCATTCCATAGCACTTGGTTCTTTTCTCTAAAGCCTTGATAATCTACGGAGGTGAAGCTTTTATTTCCGTACCACACAGAATTAAAAACCTCCATAATATAGGCGAAAGCATCTAAAGAGTGAAATTCATTATTCTTTAGCTTGATATATATCTCATAATTAGTCATGCTATCCTCTAGATAGAGGAACTTACCCTCATGGAGAAGTAATAAAAGAGCAATGTATTGAAGCCTCACTGCCTCTCTATAATCCTCATTTCTTAAAGCTTCTTCAGCTCTGCTCCGCAAGGATACAGGTGTTGTATCTCCCTGAATTTTTTCTCCTAATATATCCTTAGGTCTTCTTCCAAGCTTTCTTTTTGTCTTAAAGAGCACAAATATTAGAAGAGCAATCACTGCCGCTACTATAAATATAATAAACAGAGTAGAAATGACCCTTCCAGCTTCCTGGGTATAGCCTTCTCCACCAAAAGCATTATTTATAAGCTCTCCCATCCATCTTACTAATCTTTCATAAAAACTATCAAAGAGTCCTTTCCTTTCAGCTCTTAAATGACTGTATTCTGGACTATTAACTATATCCTTTATTACCTTCTCAAAATTCTCAAAGGCTCCTAGTACAACATTTATTTTCTTCACTTAGCCCTTTCCTTTCGCTGTTTTTTTAAAGCCTCCAGCTTCATATATAAGTCAATGCCATCCTTCTTGGCTCTCTCATTGTAATACATAGAAGTAGTGATTATAAAAAATATTGGAGTTATAACAAGCCAGGTGAGGGCAGTAATAGGGACGGTCATCACCCCATAAATACTGGTAAAAATCGTCATCATATCCTGTTCAAATCCAAAAAGAACACCAGCAAGATAGATAATAGCAACCACCAAGGTTACTATGCTTTCAAAGGAATATCGGATACCATATACAGATAGTATGATTAAGAATACATTTTTAAGAGTTTTAAAATAACTATTTTTTATAAGCCTGTAGCTTCCCTTTATAGCGCCTATAGGTCCCTTCCTTTCCACAATCATCTCCTGGAGGACATATATGTAGAAGGTCAAATATAAGAGAGCCACTAAAAATATCAAAAGCAATATAAATATAGGAACAACAATAAAAACAACCCACTGAATTCTATAACTATAATTATTAAAATTTAAAAAGCTAAAGAAGCTATCTATAAAGCCTCTGCCCATGTAGTAAAATACAACTATAGCGGGAATAAGAGTAAGGGCTACAAGAAAGGCTAGAGCTAAGGTCTTGAAAATAGCTTTAAAGGCCAAAGTGATGCTTTTACCTATAGAGGTTTTTTCTCCCAACACAGTCTTTGATGTAATATTAATCACACCCGTCCCAAGGGAGAGATATAAGCCCAGAAGAATAGACAATAATATCCCAGCGTATGTAACCACTCCAGAAAACTCATCTGAGGAAAATATAAAGAATATACCCAGAATTGCTAAGATTACTATTGCTATGAAGCCTATAGCCCCAAGAATCATGGTGTATACCAAATTGTACATGACAATATCCTTAAATTTATTTCTGAGGATATCAAGAGACCTGTCCATTATTTCTGCCATTCCTGTAATGTTCATAATAAATCACTCCTACGGTTATATACGATATCTTAAATTCTACTAAATTTTCCAAATAATTAAAAGTATTATTTAGGAGCAATAGCTAAAGTTTATATAAAATTCTAAATAAAGTAATGATCCCAACTACAGTACAATAACATCTAAAAATTTAAGTATATTTTTTATGGTAATAAACTAGAAAATATCAGTATTTTATGGAAACAAAAAAAACACTGGCACCTGTTTTTCTTATGGTACCAGTGTTAATTGTTCTTCATAGTTTATTAACTTATTTTTTAGCTTAGTCTTCTAAGCCATCTTTATTTCTTTTAGCCTTCTAAGTTTCTTTATTCCATATTAGTCTACAGACTTTAAGGATTCTACCATTTTAATTCTCTTAAGCTTGTAGAACATCACATAATTTACCACCACTGCAAATACCATGGTTAATACTGCAGCATATACATAGCTGATAGGTCTTATTTCTCTTCCAAACATCAGATTATCCATCTCCGATGTGACTATTACAAACTGATGAAGAACTACTCCAAGAACCAATCCAAAAAGTGTTCCCACAATGGATAGAACTAGATTCTCTCTATAAACATAGGCGGATACCTCTTTGTCATAAAAGCCTAGGACCTTTATTGTAGCAATTTCTCTAAGTCTTTCACTGACATTAATATTTGTAAGATTATATAGAACAATAAAAGCCAAGGCTCCTGCTGATACAATCAAAACAACTATTACATAGTTTAAGCTAGTTATCATATTCTCAAAAGTCTCTGCCATAGAGGTGACAAAGGTTATAGAGGTTATATTATCCTTCTCCAGCAATCCTTTTGATAGCTCATCTTCGAACTCTTCATTGGTGTCTGTGACCTTAATCAAAATGCTCTTATACTCTGGTGCACTTCCATATATCTCTTGATAGAGCTTGGGAGTAATGTATGCATAATGACCGGAATAATTTTCTGTTATGCCAGTCACCTGAGCTTCTCCAATGACATCATTATCCTCTTTAATTGTTACAGCATCTCCAATGTCCACTTCCAGAGTTTTAGCAAGCTTCTCTGTAAGAACTAGTCCCTTCTGGGAAAGCTTAACCTCTTCACCGTTTCTTCTCTTTCTAAGTGTGATAAATTCATAGATATCTTCACCATCCTCTGGTGTTGTAAGAGTTACATCCTGCTCAATATCCTCTGAGGACAGCTGTATATTCTTATAATCCATTACTGCAAAGCTTTCTATTCTCTGATCTTCTTCTATGATAGCTAAGATTTCCTCTCCCCTATCTTCCTTTAAGGCTATGTCAGTATCAATGGAGGCATGATAATTGAATATCTCACCATACTGCTTGCCTACTATGTCTCTTATTGAGTCCTTAACACCAAAGCCTACCAATATTAAGGCTGTACAGCCACCAATACCTATTACCGTCATGAAGAAGCGTTTCTTATATCTAAATATATTTCTAAAAGTAACCTTCTGAATAAAGCTAATCCTTGACCATATAAAAGTAATTCTCTCTAATAATATTCTCTTACCAGTCTTAGGAGCTTTAGGCCTCATTAAAATAGCTGGATTTGCAGTGAGCTCCTTTATGCAGGCAAAAATTGTAGAAAATACTGTTACAGATACAGCTATAGCAACAGAAGCAATAGCCGTTCCTACATGAAAGGCAGGATTAAAATTCGGAAGAGTATACATTATACTAAAAGCATTGAATACTATCCTAGGAAGGAGCTCAAACCCTAAGAGCACTCCTAAAATTGCTCCTATGGAGCTAGCCAGTATGGCATAAACTATATACTTAAAGGCCACATCTCCCTTGCTATAACCTAATGCCTTGTAGGTACCTACATTAATCCTCTGCTCATCTACCATTCTTGTCATGGTTGTGAGTGCTACTAAAGCTGCAATGAGAAAGAAAAATACTGGAAACACCCTACCAAGAGCATCCATTCTCTCTGCTGCTGAACCAAATTCCATGTAGCCATAATTGGTGTCTCTACCAAGAACATACCACTGAGGCTTTTCTATAGAGGCTATATCCTCTTCTGCTTCAGCTATCTCTTCTCTAGCCTTTTGAAGCTCAGCAAGTCCTTCCTCTTTACCCTTTTCATATTCACTCCAGCCTTCAGCTATTTCCTCTTCTCCCTGCTGCAGCTCTCTTTCCGCTGCAGCAAATTCTTTTTCTGCAGTATTCTTTCCTGACTGAAGATTAGCCTCTTGTTTCTCAAGCTCAGCTCTACCGGCATCCAATTTACTGCGGGCTGCTGTAAGGTCAGCTTCTCCCTGAGCAAGCCCTACTTCAGCTTGTTCTTTTCGAGCATTAAATTCCTGCCAGCCCTGATCTAAGCCCTGCCTCATCATAGGAAGCTCCACTTCAAGACGTGCCGCTTGACCCATTAACTCAACTCTTTTTTCAGGATCTAAGTTTACATCTTCTAGTTGCTTTTTTATACTGCTTAAAAGTGACTGCTTCTCTGAATAATCAGCCTCCTGCTGATTTAAAGCATTTTCTCCTTCTTGAAGACCCGCTTCTACCTGAGCCTTCTGTGCCTGAAATTCATTGTAGCCATTAGTATACTCTGCTTCACCAGCCTCCAGCTCCTGATATCCAGCAGCAATCTGCCTCTCTGCCTCTTTAATTTGCTTATTAAAGTCGGCTTTTTCCTGATTTAAGGTATTTCTTCCCTCTTTAAGCTTCCGCTCTGCATCCTTAAGCTTATTTTCAGCATCGGCAAGCTCCTTATTTAGGGTTTCTTCACCCTCCTGAAGCTCCTTGCGTCCATCTTCAAGTTCAGCCTGAGCTTCAGCAATTATCTCATTATATCTTCCTTCTTCTCTCTCATCGGCAACAGCTTCTAGTGCATCCTTTATATTATCAATGAGCTTCTCATAGTCATCATCGTAGGTTCCTAGTGCTCTAGCTGCCTTAGAGGTCACATAGACCTCTGTGTAAAATTCACTTTTAAAGTTTTCCTGTGGTATCATAACAAAGGCAGAAACACTACCATTACCTATAGAGCTGGTTCCTCTTTCATAGGATATATAGTAAGGATGCTCCACTATCCCTACTATTCGATATTCTGTCTCCTTTAAGCTTTCGCTAATATCCTCCTCAGTCCCAGAAACTAAGGTTATAACAGAGCCTATTTCAAAACCACTTTCAAAGAGGGCACCTCTTTCAACTACAATCTCATTGGCAGCTTCAGGAAACCTTCCTTCTACCAGGGTAGGCCTGTTAATATAGCTTTCATCAGGATTATTCAGCTTATCTAATGGTAGGGAAAAGACCTTTATTACCTCTTCCTTATCATCTAAGGTTACCAGTACATCCATGGAATAGGTAGGAAATACTCCATCTATTTCTTCTACCGCCTCAATGGCTGCTACATCCTTATCATTAAAGCCAAAGGTAGATAAAAGTCTTATGTCCATAAAATGGGTATCATCAAAGTAATTATCTCCCGTGATACGCATATCTGGTCCTGTAGCAGTAATTCCTGCATAGAAAGCTACTCCTAAAAAAACTATGGCTAGGATTGCAAAAAACCGTCCAAAGCTCCCTTTTATCTCTCTAAATGTATCCTTAATTAATGCTTTCTTCATACTACCACTCTATCTCTTCTACGGGGAGCGGATTATCATTCATCGCAATCTTATCTACTCTTCCGTTTTTTATTTTAATAAGCTTATCAGCCATAGGAGCAATAGCTGAATTATGGGTTATAACAATAACGGTCATACCGAATTCTCTACAGGTATCCTGAAGAAGCTTTAGTATAGACTTCCCTGTGCTGTAATCTAGAGCTCCCGTAGGCTCGTCACAGAGCAGAAGCTTCGGCTTTTTAGCTAGAGCACGGGCTATGGCAACTCTCTGCTGCTCTCCACCGGAAAGCTGGGCAGGGAAATTATCCTTTCTATCCTTAAGTCCAACCATATCCATTACTTCAGAAGGATCTAAGTGATCCTTACATATCTGCACTGCCAGTTCAACATTCTCTACGGCGGTGAGGTTTTGTATCAAATTATAAAACTGAAATACAAAGCCTATGTCATCCCTTCTATAAGTGGTGAGCTCCTTTTCTTTGTAGCTGCTGATTTCGCTGCCATCCACTATTATCTTTCCAGAGGTCGGGGAATCCATTCCTCCTAAGATGTTAAGTACTGTACTCTTACC
>JAEXSY010000525.1 GCA_023440105.1 Bacillota bacterium | reverse complement strand
ACGCTATCCTTAACAAAGGCTTGAACCTCTGGAATTCCTGGGTCTAAGATAAGCTTGTTATCAAATCTAAGAAGGTATTCTGGATGCTCTTTGGCAAAGTTTTTATCATCTAGCTTAGCCAGCTCTTCTTCTAATACTTCCTCTGTTGGTTTTGTATAATCAAAGGCCTGTGCTACCCTATAAGGATTAAACCAGGCGTGGAATTCCATGTTTCTATTATGAGCTTCTTCAATAGCCCAAGCTAATGGATCGAATATTTCTCCATTTTCCATTAGTGGTTCTCCTTGTGTTCCGCTTAAAAATACAGACCAAGGATTTAATTCTGAGTTATAAAAGGCATCGTTCATAGGTCTTACCTGGAAGGTAACAGCGTTCATATTTAAAGCTGAGAAGACGTCTAATATATCTAAGAATTCTTTCCTAAATTCTGCTGCAGAAAGTCCAGGACGTGAAGGGAAATCTAGATTGCTTACGGTAGAAACCCACATGCTCCTAAACTCTGTCTTTTCAGGGGTGTAAGCAGAAGGGACCATAACCTGATTGCCATGAAGTAATATTGGAGTGTCTGTATTATACTTATACAATGGAACCATATCACCTTCAGTTCCCTGGGAAGGTAAGGAAGGAATTGCTGAGGTAAAAAACAGTGTGGCAGCAGAAGATAATACTAATGCTCTTAATAATGATTTCGTTTTCATCTTGAACCTCCTATAATATGAATTGTGGTAATATTAACAGCAATTTCCATGCCAATTATTTAGTGATTACAGAGATAGCTATTTTGCTATGTTTAATAGAATGTTTAATTAAATTCAAAATAATTTTATGATACACTTGCTACAAAAATATTAAAAAAATGATACACAAATAATGGATTTTTACTCAGTGTATCATTTTATATAATAAACAATGAATAGGGGATATTAATCGCTATAACCAATGTCTAAATTATGCTATAATTTAAAATAAAGTACAAATATTTAATATTTTTCATGTTAAAGGAAGAAACTTGGTTGAAAAAGTGAGGTTAAATATGGAGAAGCTGATTAATAAGATAAGTAAACTTACTCCCAGTGAGGAAAAGGTATTTGAATTTATCTATAATAATAGAGCTAAGGTTACAAATATGAAGATAACTGATTTGGCCAGGGATTCCTATAGCTCAAAAACAGTGATTATAAATATGTGTCAAAAGCTAGGCTTTGAAGGTTTTTCTGACTTTAAATATTATTTAAAGACACAAAATAAGAGTGAGGTAGAGGCTTTAGGTCCCAAGGATTCAATTGCAACCTTAGAAGAGAATATCGAGAAAACCTTTAGATTAGTAGATGATAAGAGTTATGATAGAATTGCCAGAGAAATTGTAAATTCAGGAATGGTTTATATATTCGCAAGAGGGACAAGCAAAGCTGCAGCCTATCACTTGAATCATCTTCTCCTTACTATTGGGGTTAAGTGTATTTTTGTTAAGGATTATAATCTTTTAACCCTCGTGAGTAATACTTTAAAGTCTAATGAGATAATAGTGCTGATTTCTCTCTCTGGAATGACTGAAAAGATTCTGGAGGCAGCGAACATTGCAAAGGTTAAGGGAGCTAAGAGAATTGCAATAACCTCCTTTGAAAACAATGAGCTGAGTAGAATCAGTGACTATGCTCTTTATTGCTCCTCAGAGGATACTAAAACTAAGTATAATGATAGCAGTTCTAGGATTGGAATGTTTATTATAATTGAGCTTTTGGTGGCTGATATTAAGAGGGTTATGGAGAAGAGCACAAGAGCAGAGAAGAGTGAAGAGTGAAGAGAGCAGAAGAGCACAGGAGCAGAGGTAAGAGTGAAGAGGTAAGAAGTAAGAGTTAAAAAATATGAAGAGCAGTGAAGAACTAAGAGAGGTAAGGTAAGAGAAGAGAGAAAAGAGAAAAGATGAGCTAAGAGCTAAAGGGTAAGAAGTAAGAGTTTTAAGAGCAGAGTAAAAGATTAAGAGATAAATTATTAGCTGGGGCTAATAGTGAGATTATTGGGCTGGGAGCCAATAGGTGAAGAGCAGAGAAAAGAAAAAAGAGCAGAGCTAAGAACTAAAAACTAAGAGAGTTGAAAAGATAAGAGCAAGAGCAGAGATAAGAAAGCAGATTATCTAAATAAATAGTTTGAGGTTGATTATGATAGATTAGGGGCCCTGGGGATACGAGTTGTATTCCTGGGGTTTTTGTGTTGATTGGTGTTTTTGGGACCTGGGTCATATTCTGTGACCTGTGACTTTATTAAGGAAAAGAGTATCGCTGTAATCGATTGAATTGGGGCTTATATACAATTATACTTGTTATTAGGAATTATGCACTTTATATTATTTTGATTTGTAGGAGGAGTGTAAATGTTTAAGGGA
The DNA here is from genome assembly GCA_023440105.1 of Bacillota bacterium. Classification (GTDB taxonomy): domain Bacteria; phylum Bacillota; class Clostridia; order Clostridiales; family Clostridiaceae; genus JAEXZL01. Next base: position 4,446 of record JAEXSY010000525.1, on the reverse strand, counting down.
AAGAAAAAGGGAAGTGGACGGTTTGATAGCTTCAATCAAAACATTCAGAGATTTGGTAGAACCTTACTGCTGCCTATAGCTGTAATGGCTCCTGTGGGAATGATAGCAGGTATCACCGGTGCTCTGGTGCAGGCCTATATGATTGCAAAGTTTCCTTTCTTGGGGAATCAGGTTGTAAATACCATTTTTACAAGCTTGAGGAGTATTGCGTTAACGGTATTTGACAATATACCTTTACTTTTTGCTATGGGAGTTTCTTATGGTATGTCCAAAAAGGACAAGGGGATCTCAGTGTTTGCCTCAGTGCTTGGATAATTGGTTTTAATTAGCTCCATGAATATATGGCTTAAGGTTACTGGTAATCTGGCACCAGCAGATGCATTGTCACAGAATGGACAAGTTATGGTTTTAGGAATACAGACAATGAATATCAGTGCCTTAGGAGGAATTATTGCAGGACTTGTGGCTTCATGGGCTACGGATAAATTCTATAATTTAGAGCTTCCTATTTCTCTGGCCTTCTTCTCTGGTAAGAAGTCTGTTTCAATAATAACCATGGGGATAATGATCCTTATAGGTATTACTCTACCCTTTGTTTGGAGCGTTTTCGTTTCTGCATTTACTAATTTATCAGTGATATTGCTAAGCTGGGCAGGACCTTTCTTTACTGCTGCAGGGGAAAGATTGTTTATTCCATTTGGACTTCATCATATATGGAATGCCCTATTTAGATATACTGAAGCCGGTGGAACTTATGTGATGAATGGTGAAACCTTTGTGGGAGTTGTACCTGCACTTAATGAGCTTCTATTTAACTTAGGACCAAGCAGTCCAGAGTGGTCTCAGCTTTCATCTCTTACTAGATTCATGGCTCAGCAGCAGATGCTCTGTACTATATTTGCTTTCCCAGCTATAGCCTTAGCCATGTACAAGACAGCTTATAAGGAGAATAAGCCTATAACTAAATCACTCCTCCTTACCTGTGTGCTTACAGCCTTTTTAGGTAATGTTACAGAGCCCTTAGAATTTACCTTCGTTTTTGTAGCACCACTGCTTTATGTGGTCTATGCAATAATCATTGGTATAGGAGCTGTAGCACTTTCTCTAGCACAGGTAGGTATAGGCTATATAAGAGGTACAATATTTGATTTTGCTATTTTTGGTCTGCTATATGAAGGGACAAACTGGCTTAGCTTCCTGCTTATAGGTTCGGTTCTTGCGGTAGTAACCTATTTTGTCTTTAAATGGGCGATATTAAGATTTAACCTAAGAACACCTGGCAGGGAAGAAGAACCTTCCATGGATAATGTGCTGGTAAGAGAAAAGAGATATGATGAGATTGCTGCTATAGTTATCGAGGCATTAGGTGGTAAAAGCAATATTAAAAATGTGGATAACTGTATAACAAGATTGAGGATAGATTTAGAAGAGGTTAATGTAATTGATAGCGATCTTCTTAAGAAGTCAGGCTGCAGTGGTATATTCATTCCAGCGCCAAAGCATATCCATATAGTTTTTGGACCTATGGTGGAGTTCGTTAGAAATGCTGTGGATGATAACTTAGAAAAGATTGGTAAGCTGTCTTAGAATAAAATTTATATAATTTACTTAACAAAGGAGAGCTGTAAAATGAGAGAAAGCAATAAAATCACCATCGTCGGAGCAGGAAGTGCCAGAACACCGGCTCTTGTGGGAAGTATGATTAAGCTTAAGGATAGATTTCCTTTAAAAAAGGTTATATTTTATGATATAGATGATGAAAGAACCTCAAAAATGGAAAGCTATATAAGGCTTGTACTTAAAACCTATATGTCCGATACTGAGGTTATCTTTACTACGGACTCTGATGAAGCTTACGAGGATACAGATTTTGTTCTCTGTCAGATGAGAGTTGGTAAGAATGAAATGAGAAGCTATGATGAGAAAATACCATTAATACATGGACTAGTAGGGCAGGAAACCTGTGGACCAGGTGGCTTTTCCTATGGCATGAGATCCTTGGGAGCTATGATAGAGATGGTAAATCAGGTTAGAAAGCATTCTAAGGATACCTGGATACTGAATTACACTAATCCAGCGGCAATTGTAGCGGTAGGATTGGACAAGGTTTTCCCAGAGGACAAACGAATAGTTAACCTTTGCGACCAGCCTTATTCCATGATGAGATCCTTTGCTAAGATTCTAGAGGTAGATCAGAAAGATTTGAGAGCTGATTACTTTGGACTGAATCATTTTGGATGGTTTACAAAGATTGAGGATAATAATGGAAGGGATTATTTCCATGACCTCATGGATTACTTTAAGAATCATGACTTTAAGCCTTACAATGCTGAGCAGAGATCTCAGTCCTGGCTCAACACCTATTTAAGAGTAAATAAATATCTTAATTATTTTGATGAATATATTCCTAATACCTATCTTCAATATTACTTCTTCCCAGAGGAAATAGTAGAGGAAAGTGATCCGAACTATACCAGGGCTGATGAAGCTAAGGACAGCAGAGAAAAAGAGGTTTGGGAAATGTGTGCTAAGGCAGATGGAGCTACTTCTCTTGAAGGCATAGAGGTGGTTACCAATAGTGTCTTTGGAGATTTAATGATAGAGCTGGCAGAATCTATAGCTTATGACCTCCATAAGGAGTTTATCCTTCTTACCAAAAATAATGGTATAATACCTAACTTTAATAGTGAAGCTATTATAGAGGTAGCAGGTACCTTTGGGAAAAATGGTGCAGAGCCCTTCCCTTATGGTGATATTAAGCCCTTCTACAAGGGACTTATGGAAGCTCAGTATGCTTATGAGCTCCTCACGGTAGAGGCTTATCTAGAGCAGGATTATACAAAGGCTCTGCAGGCTCTAACCTTAAACAGAACCATAGTAAATCCTGAAAAGGCACAGGCAGTTTTGAAGGATTTAATGGAAGCTAACAAGGATTATTGGACATTGAAGTAAAGCTTATTTAACATAGCCTATCTCTAAGATGGAGATAGGCTTGTTTACAGTTTGTGTATAAATAAGGTAATATTAACAATAAGAAGACTGTACATTGAAGGAATCTAATTTAAGAGGAGGAAGGAAAATGGATATATATGAAAAGAGCTTAGAATTTCATGAAGGTCTTAAGGGAAAGCTTTCTATTAATTCAAAGGTGAGCCTGGAGAGTAGAGAAAATTTAAGTCTTGCCTATACTCCGGGGGTAGCAGAGCCCTGTAGAAGAATAAAAGAGGATTTAACAGAAGCTTATAGATATACAGGTAAAGGAAATTTGGTGGCAGTGGTAACTGATGGATCAGCAGTTCTTGGTCTCGGTGATATAGGAGCCTTAGCTGGCCTCCCGGTAATGGAGGGCAAGGCGTTGTTATTTAAGGAGTTTGCAGGAGTGGATGCATTCCCAATATGTATAGATAGCAAGGATACGGAGGAGATAATCAGAACTGTAAAGCTGATTTCCCCAGGCTTTGGAGGAATAAATCTTGAAGATATTGCAGCACCAAGATGCTTTGAAATAGAAAAAAGATTGAAGGAAGAGCTGGATATACCTGTTTTTCATGATGATCAGCATGGAACTGCAGTAGTAGCGACCGCAGGGCTTATTAACAGCCTAAAAATAGTAAAAAAGGAGCTTTCAGAGATAGAAGTGGTAATTAACGGCTCAGGGGCTGCAGGGATCGCCATAGCAAATATGCTCATTGCCTTAGGAGTAGGGAACATTATCCTTTGTGATAGAGGTGGAATTATCACAGAGGAAAATGCTAATAACCCTTATAAAAAGGAAATAGCTTCTAAGAGCAATAAAGGTAAAAAGAGTGGCTCTCTTGAGGAGGCTTTAACCGGTGCTGATGTATTCATCGGAGTGTCTGCTCCAGGTGTATTATCAAAGGATATGATAAAGAAAATGAATAAGGATCCCATAATATTTGCTCTTGCAAACCCTGTACCAGAAATTATGCCTGAAGAGGCTTTAGAGGCTGGAGTAAGGATATATGCCTCCGGTAGATCTGATTTCCAGAATCAAATAAATAATGTATTAGCCTTTCCAGGAATTTTCAGAGGAGCTCTGGATGTTAGGGCCAGTGAGATAAATGAAGAGATGAAGATAGCAGCAGCAAAAGCAATAGCAGGGATGATAGAGGATAAAGATCTGAGAGCGGAATATATAATTCCAAGTTCTTTAGATAAAAGTATCGCCATGGAGGTTAGCAAAGCTGTAGCCAGAGCTGCAGAGGAAACAGGAGCAGCAAGGAAAATTTAAAATTTTGAATTTAGAGTTTAGAATTTTGAATTTGGTGCTGTGCTTATATAAAGTGCTGAAATATATTGTTAAATAATTGTTAATTAATTCATTAAATGGTTATATTTGCTTTAGTGCTTGGTATATAATAATAAAAAATGGAATTGTGAGCCTTTGTTAGTTTTTTATGACAAACGAGCATGGAAGCATAGCCC